>CANGBE010000158.1 GCA_947451875.1 Sphingomonadaceae bacterium
GACGATGCTTTCGCCGTTTGCGGCGGTATCGACATGACGACCAAGCGTTGGGACCGGCCCGAGCATCTTGATGATGATCCCATGCGCAAGGGCCCATGGGGCAGGCCCTATGGGCCGTGGCATGATCTGACCTTTCTGGTTGAAGGCGATGCTGCCGCGGCGCTCGGTGATCTTGGCCGCACCCGCTGGGAGCGAGCCGGCGGTGGCGAAGTGGCCGCGTGCAAGCCGCAGAAGGAAAGCCCCTGGCCCAAATCAGTTCATGCCGAATTCGCCAATGTCGAAGTGGGCATCGCGCGCACGCAGGCGGCCTGGGCTGGGGCTGATGAGATCACCGAGATCGAGGCGCTGTTCGTCGAGAACATCGCCCGCGCCCGCCACCATATCTATGCGGAGAGCCAGTACTTTGCCTCGCGCAGGGTGGCCGAAGCCATTGCCGAGCGGCTGGGCAAACCAAATCCGCCCGAGATCTTGCTGATCAACCCGCTAAGCGCGGAAGGCTGGCTTGAACAGACGGCGATGGACGGTGCGCGGGTGCGCCTGCTCCACGCCATCGCCGAGCGCGATCGGCAGCGGCGGATGCGCGTATTCGTGCCGCTCACCGCTGGTGGCAAACCGATCTATGTCCATGCCAAGCTGATGATCGTTGATGATGAGGTGCTGCGGGTCGGTTCGGCGAACATGAACAACCGCTCGATGGGGCTCGATACCGAGGCGGATCTGTTCATCGATGCCCGCCGCCCGGCGAATGACCGCGCCGAAGTGCGCGAGGCCATCCGCGCGCTGCGTTATCTCCTGCTGGCTGAGCATTGCGGGATTGCCGCGAGTGCGGTGCCTGGCTTGCTAAAGCAGCACAGCACCATGGCGGCGATGATTGATGCCCTTGCGCAAAATGGGGCCCGTGAAGGCAAGCACCTTGAATCTTTCCGCTTGCGTCCGCTCACTGAAACGGAAAAAGCATTGGCAGATAGCGCACTGTTCGATCCCGAACGGCCCGATGAACTGTTTGAGGCGATCAGCCCTTGGCGGAAGTCTTTGCGTCGCGGCCTGTTCAGGCGCGGTGGCCTGCTTCGGCGGCCGAAATGAGGAGTTAGGCGATGGGCTGTTCCGGCCAAGATCATGAGCACGACGAGGACGGTAAGCTGATCGTCCCAGCCGAAGTGCAGGAAGCCATCCGCACGCTGATCCGTTGGTCGGGCGATGATCCAGAGCGCGAAGGCTTGCTCGATACCCCGGCCCGCGTTGGCCGGGCATGGCGCGAATATTGCCAGGGCTATGAGAGTGATCCTGCCGTTCACCTTGGTCGCCAGTTTGAAGAAGTCGGCGGCTATGACGAACTGGTCCTGCTGAAGGACATTCCCTTCCAGTCTCACTGTGAGCACCACATGGCGCCAATCACCGGCAAGGCAGCGATTGCCTATATGCCGCGCGATCGGGTGGTCGGCATTTCGAAGCTCGCCCGCGTGCTCCATGGCTTTGCCGAGCGGCTACAGATTCAGGAGCGGCTGACCGCAGAGGTTGCCCAGTGCATCTGGGACAACCTCAATCCGCATGGCGTGGCCGTGGTGATTGAGGCGCAGCACGGATGCATGACCGGTCGCGGGGTACGCACGCCGGGGGTAGGCATGATTACGAGCCGCCTGATGGGTTGTTTCCTTGACGATCACCGCAGCCGCAAGGAAGTGCTCAGCCTGATGGGTTATTGATAGCGGGCAAAACCGCTAATCGATAATCATCATAGCAGGCTTTTCGCCCTTAGCTCCCGGCTTGCCGATCTTCATCGACAGGCACAGCGGGATCATCAGCACGCCGCCGATAAGCATGGCGTGAAAAGTGTGGCTATAGGCCACCATAGCCGCCTGCTGCGCGATCTTCGCGACCTCGCCGGCGACAGAAAGCGGCGCGGTAATGTCAAAGTCTGGCAGGCGCATCGTGACCAGCGGATCGTCCGGCCTTACGCGCTCGACCAGATGCGACTGGGTGGTCGCCATATCGCGCAGGGTCATCGTCTGGATCACCGAAACGCCCACCGCTCCGCCAACATTGCGCATCAGCGAAAACAGCGTGGCGCCCTCGTTTTTGAACTTCTCTGGCAGGGTGGTAAACACCAGCAGCATCAGCGGCAGGAATAGTAGGCCTGATCCCAGCCCCTGCATCAGCGATACCAGCGCGATGGTGGTCTGGCTGGTGTTCAGGTCTGACTGAGACAGCACCCAGAAACCCGACAGCATCAGGCACATGCCGGTAACAATCGGCACGCGCGGATCAACCTTTCCGGCGATCTGGCCGGCGATTATCACGGTAATGACATTGCCAATGGCGCGTGGCAGCGAGACGAGGCCGGTCGTCAGCACCGGGAAGCCCAGTAATTGCTGCATGAAATTGGTAATGATCGGCATGGCCCCGACCAAGAATATCCCGACCAGCGCGCTGATCGCCGTGCCAAGCGCAAAGTTGCGGTCGCGGAAGATCGCCGGCTTGATGAAGGGGTTCTTGGTAGTGAAAACGTGAACCAGCGAGAGGTAGAAAAACAGGATGGCCAGCGCCACCTCAATCGAGACTTCAGTGGAGGAGAACCAGTCGAGCAGCTGCCCCCGGTCCAGCGCGAGCTGTCCGGTGGTGAGCGTCGTCGAGATCAGAAAGAAGCCCTTGAGGTCGAATTTGTGGGCGATATTCTTGATGTGATCGCTGGCGAACAGAGCAAAGCCGATCAGCGAAAGCGCGCCAATCGGCACGTTGATCAGAAAGATCCAGCGCCACGAAATATATTCGATCAGCCAAGCCCCCACCGTTGGCCCCAACATCGGGCCGACCAGTGTGCCGATGCCGAAAGCGGCGATGGCAGGGCCGTGCTTTTCGGGCGGATAGATCTCGATCAGCAGGATCTGGCTGAGCGGCACCAGTCCCGCCCCCGCTGCACCTTGAATAAAGCGGAACAGCACCAGCAGCTCAAGATTGGGCGCCAGACCGCAGCCGAGCGAGCTCAGGGTGAAGAAGAACACCGAAACTTCCATCACCCGGATGCGGCCGAAACGGTCTGCCAGCCAGCCAGCCAGCGGTGTCATCACGGCGGCGGCGATCAGGTAGCTGGTGATTACCCAGGTGATCTGCTCGGGCGAGGCGGCAAGCGTCGACTGGATGCGGGTGAGCGCGATGTTAGCAATCGTGCTGTCCAGCGTGACCAGAATCACCGCGGTCAGCGCGGAGATGGTGATCAGCAGTTGGGTACGACTATCGGGATAGGTCTTTAGTTCTGCCATCGCCTCACACCGGCCAGCCGAAACGGCGACCGAGTGTCAAGAGCAGCAGGTAGCCCGCGATGGCAAGCAGGGCGCCGCCAAGCAGCGCCGGTGCGATGCCAAATCCGCGCCGCAGCAGCAGCGCCATAATGGCAAAGGCGGGCAGGGCGGCGATGACGTAAAGCGCGGTGCCGGCAACGAAATCGGCGGCGCGCAGCGGATCACTGGTATCACGCCATAGCCACAACAGCGCGATCATCGTTGTCAGCGGAAGCGAGGCGACCAGCGCCCCCCAGCCCGGGTTTCGCCGGGCAAGCTCGGAGGCAACGGCAATCAGCAGGCCGGAAACGGCCGCTTTGATCGCCAGTTGCCCCCAGAGCATCAGCTCAGATCAAAGCTGATCGAGCATATATTCGGCGGCGCTCACCTTGAACTCGCCGGGGCCTTCGATGTTGAGCTCTTCGACGACGCCGTCGTTGATCACCATCGAAAAGCGCTGGCCGCGATGGCCAAGGCCGCCGCCAGTCAGGTCAAGCTCAAGGCCAACAGCCTTGGCAAAGTCGCCGTTGCCGTCGGCCAACATCGTGACCGAAGGATCGCCGTCACGCGCTGCCCATGCGCCCATGACGAAAGCATCGTTGACCGCGGTGCAGGCGATCTCGTCGATGCCCTTGGCCTTCAGTTCGGCAGCCTTGGCGACATAGCCGGGCAGGTGCTTGGCCGAGCAGGTGGGGGTGAAAGCGCCGGGCACCGAGAACACGGCAACCTTGCGGCCCTTAAAATAGTCACCGGTCTGCACCGGTTCGTTGCCTTCGGCGCCAACCTTGGTCAGCTTTACGTCTGGAAGTGCGTCTCCCTTGGCGATTGTCATGGCTGTTAGTCCTTTTTACTGGAGGGGAAGCTGTTGCAGAAAGCCATATGGCCGTTTGCGATTGGATCGCAACAGCTAAGGTTTGGTAAATTTCACTTTACCGCGCTCCTTCAATCCAAAGTAAACCAGAGCCTGCAAATTGGCACTGCGGAGGGACA
>CANGBE010000159.1 GCA_947451875.1 Sphingomonadaceae bacterium
ATCGCCAAGCCGTTCTATATCCCTTCAATCTCGATGATGCCCAACCTGCTGGTGGGTGACCGGCTGGTGGTGAGCAAATATCCCTATGGCTGGAACTGGTCCTCAGCGAGTTTCCACCTGCTGCCGCGCGGCAAGTGGCGGCTGCTGGGCGGCACGCCCGAATATGGCGACATCGTCATCGTCGTGCCGCGCAATCGTAAGGAAGACCTGATCAAGCGGGTCATCGGCCTGCCGGGTGACCGGATCGCGTTGGTACGCGGGCAAGTGATCCTGAACGGCAAGCCGGTAACGCGGATGATGGAGCCGCCGCTGCGTATCGCTGCTGACAAGGAACTTCAGTGCGACAGCGGCTATGGCACCGAATATTGCTATGCCACGTTCGGTCGCCCGACAGTCAAGCAGCCTGATGGCAGCGAAGCCATCGAACTGCCGACCTGGCGCGAAACCCTACCCAACGGCGCGACCTTCCTCACCTTCGACACCGACGACGAGCCCAACGACGACATGGCCGAGATCACCATTCCGGCAGGCCACGTCTTCGTGATGGGCGATAACCGCGATCATTCGGCGGATAGCCGGGTTCCCACTTCCGAAAACGGCCTTGGCGGCCCGGTCCCCCTCTCCGACATCGGCGGGCGTGCAGAATTCATCACCTTTTCGTTCAACGGCAAGGAAAGCCTGAACCCGCTGACCTGGTGGGGAGCCTTGCGTTCAGGCCGCGCCTGGAGCAGTCTGCGCCCTGCAATCGTGCCCCACGAAAACCCCGGTAACCGTCCATGAGCGACAACGCCGACCAAACTGCCCCTGCTGCGCCCGCCCCTCTAGTGCCGCCTGTGCTGACGCGAAAAGCTGGCCCTACCGACTATGCAGATCCGGCGATCCGGCTGGAAATGAAGCGCGCGGCAGTGTGGATCGGCATGACTGGGCTGGTCGCCTTGATAGTCTATCTAGCAGAGCCGTTGCTGGTGATCTTTGGCGGTCTGGTATTTGCCGCTACGATTGACGGCGGCGCTCGCCTGCTGGGCCGCGTGCTGCCGATAGGCCGCGGCTGGCGCGTGGCGATAGTCATTTTTGCAGCGGTGGGTTTCCTCGCATGGACGGTAAATTTTGCCGGCGGCCAGATTGCCGAGCAGGCCGCGCAGTTGCCGCCTATCATCACCACCCAGATCACCCGCGCACTAACCTGGCTGCGACAGCATGGCATGCGCATCGATACCGCCCATTTCCCCAAGCTTGATGAAAAGGGGATTCAGGGCATCGTAGAACAGGCTGCCAGCGGGCTTGGCCAAGTTACCTCGGCGCTCGGCGGATTGATCGGCGCGGTTACCACCCTGCTGCTGATCATTGTGCTGGGCATCTACATCGCGGCCGAACCCCGGCTCTACCAGCGCGGTCTCGCCTGGATGCTGCCGATGAGCGAGCGGGCCCATTTCCACGCTACTGCCGCCGAAATGGGCCGATCACTTCGCCGCCTGATGGCCGGCCGCCTGCTCGGCATGGTGATTGAAGGCACTTCGATTGGCCTTGCGCTGGGCATCTACGGCGTGCCGATGGCCGCCCTGCTGGGCCTGCTGACTGGCGTGCTGTCATTCCTGCCGAACATCGGCGCGCCGATTTCCGGGGTGATCATGGTGCTGGTCGGTTTCTCCGGCGGCACCGAGATGGGGCTTTACTGCATCGCCGTCTATTTCGTGCTGCACCTGATCGATGGCAACCTGATCGCGCCCTACATCGCCCGCAAGACGGTGGACCTCGCCCCGGCTCTGGTGCTGGGCGCGCAGCTGGTGATGGGTACGCTCTTCGGCCTGATCGGGCTGGCTCTGGCCGATCCTCTGGTAGCGATGATCAAGATCCTTTTGGAACGGCACTCGGTGCGGCATGAGGCGCAGTGGCATGCCGCAAATCCCGGCAACGTGGATACCTTGGCGGATTGATCACCACAGGCGTTCTTGAATTCCGCGACGCCCTGCCCGCTGGCGGCGCGCTGATCGGGCTTGATCTTGGCACCAAGACCATCGGCACCGCCTTTGCTGATGCCGGATGGCGCTTTGCCAGCCCGGGCAAGACTTTGGTGCGCGGCAAGTTCACGGCTGACAAAGGCGCCATCGCAGCACTGATTGCCGAGCGCAGCATAAAGGGCATTGTTATTGGCCTGCCGATCAACATGGACGGCACCGAAGGCTCACGCAGCCAGTCCAGCCGCGCCTATGCCAAGAACCTAGAGCCGCTCGGCCTGCCGATCCTGTTGTGGGACGAACGCTGGTCCACCGCCAGCGCCGAGCGAGGCATGATCGCCTACGACCTCAGCCGCGCCAAACGCGCCGAACGCATCGACGCAGCGGCGGCGGCGGTGATCCTGCAGGCGGCGATTGACGCGCTGGCGGGTGGGGGGTTTTAGGCCCCGATAGTTCCCAGCACAGGCAGAGGTTGCGACCCTTCGCTCCCCCCGCCTGCACTGAGTCCTTAAGCCTAGTCGGCCAGCGCCAGTCGCCGCGCCTTGGCTTCCATTGCCACCATGCGGCTGCCCGAACTCTCCGCCCGCGCACAAACACCATTCCGCGCGGCATCATCTGTCTGCACCGAGGCCAGCGCGCCGAACGCCGTCAGCCGCATCCTGTCGCTCGGATGCGAATCGGCGAAGCGACCGGCCATATCCAGCGCCTCGTCACTACCCATGGCGACGGCGATGCGCAGGAAAGCCTCAGTCGATCCGGCGTTGACGATCCCGCCAATCGTCCCGTCATCCAAGTCAAACCGGTACTGGTCCATCCAGCCCATGATCGGATTGGTATGCATCACGTTGATCGAGACCGACAGGCTATCCGCAGGCAGTTGCCGGTGCACATCATGGTGCGCTCGGTAGAGCATCAGCTTGCCCGGTTCGAGGCGCTGGCGGCCTTTGGAGATCAGGTTCACAGGCTCCCCGACAAAGCCTGAAACTTCCGAATAGTCGAACTCGTAATAGTCGCTCCAGTAACCCGGACCGAAATAGCCGAGCGTCAGGAAGTGGAAATTGTGATCGTGCGCCATGTCATAGAGGAAGGTCGAATTTCCACTGGCTTGCAGCATGGCATCGTCTTGCCCCGGCCAAATATTGGCGCGCAGGAAGCAATCGCCACGATGCGATGAAAGGACTATCGACTGCGGTCCATAAGCCTGATCGCTGCCCTCCTCGCGGTGGCGGCTGGCAAGGTTCTGCAACAACAGATCGCCAAGGAAGCCGGCGTTATTGCCCAGCCGCCGCAGCCACAGCGCGCCATGCGCCAGACTTTCCTCGTCCATCGGATCAAAACCATGCTCGCCCAGCGCCTCGGCGCATTCGGTCAGACTGCAGGATGCCTCGTCGGCAAGGTCAATCACACGCGGCAAAGGTCGATCTCCGCTAGCTCAGGATAGGTTTCGAGTAATTGCGCACGCAAGGCGCCCGCCGGCAGCGCCAGCGGATCGCCCTGACACCGCGCAATCTCGCCGAGCGTGCAGAAGCCGGTTCGGCTATCGAGCCCAAGGCATTCGCGCATGGCCTGCCAGCGCAGCGAAGTGCCATGGCTTTCATCACGGGCATTTTCGGCGAGCACCGGCGCGCAATCCTTTCGGCCCATCCGCCCGAGCAGGGCGACAGCAACTTCGTGTCGACTCTCAACCGGAGAGGCGCTGACTTGCCGCAGCAGCCTGCCATCATCGAGCGCAAATTCGCGGCGCGGTTCGGTGTTGTTGCTGCGGCGCTGGAGTCGGAGCAACACCAGCGAACCCTCAACCTTGTCAATCAACAGCGCCTCCCGATCCGAATCACGGCCTAGCGAGAGGCCCTTTTCCAGATCCATCACGTGCTGGATCAAAGTTTGGGCGGAGCGTTCGATCAGGCGGCCTTGGCCCGAACCAGCAATTATCACCTCCCATACCTCGCCGCTTGCAAAGCTGGCAGTGCTGACTGCAGGCGCAGCAGCCAGCGCCGCGCCATCGAGGGCAACCAGTGTGAAAATCGCATCGCGTTCGGCTGCCAGCAGCAAGCTGGAGGACACCTTGCCCGCGACATGGCGCAGCGGAGCAATGCCAAACGGCTGCTCGATCAGCGCGGTGTTCCATGCGGCGATCAGCGGCGCGATGAAGCTTCGGACAGCTTGGGCCTGATTACCGCCGAACAGTTCGGCCAGCGGTCCAGCATCTGCGAGATCGCTGCCTGCGGCATAACGGCTGAATTGCGCCAGCACCGGCGCGGTGCGAGACTCTGCTTGCCAATCGGCGAGCGCCGAAATCAATCCC
>CANGBE010000160.1 GCA_947451875.1 Sphingomonadaceae bacterium
CCGTGCAGGCCGCCCGAAACCTTGTAGGCGTTGTCGTCGCTGGTGTTCTCAAACTTACCGCCAGCGTGGAGCTGGGTCATGATTACTTCGGCCGCGGAAACACCTTCCTCAGCATGAATTCCAGTCGGAATGCCGCGTCCGTTATCCTCGACCGAAACCGAGCCATCGGGATTGAGCTCGATCAGCACCAGATCGCAATGACCAGCCAGCGCCTCGTCAATCGCGTTGTCCGAAACCTCAAACACCATGTGGTGCAGGCCCGATCCATCGTCGGTATCGCCGATATACATGCCCGGGCGTTTGCGAACCGCATCAAGGCCTTTGAGAACCTTGATCTGGTCAGCGCCATAGGCGTTGGCGTTGGGGAGATTTACCGGAGCGGATTCGGGGGCGGATTCGGGTGTTTCAGACATGGCTGTAGCTATAGGCGGTGCGGGGGCAAAGGGGAACTGCTGTGTGGACGGTGTCCACAAGTGGGCTGGGGTTTGTGCCTTTTCGTGAATCAAACAGATTGCTTGCCCAAAACGCTTTCAGTTTCAAACGAAACAAGCCTTCCCAAAGCTTGCGCAACCTGCTTCATTCCCCCGGCCAAATTCTAGGGAGCCATCCATGAAGTCTATTGCCGCCGTCCTTTCCGCTGCCTTTGCTGCCACCACCATATTCAGCATTCCGGCGCAGGCGCAGGATGCGCCGCTGCGGGCCGATCAGGCCGCCTACCGCGCTCTGTACAAAGAGATGGTGGAAACCGACACCTCGATAACTACCGGCAGCTGCACCGCGCTGGCTGGCAAGATCGAGGCGCACATGCTGCAGAATGGCTTCACCGCCGCAGACATCACCCGCTTCGCTGTGCCGGACCATCCCAAGGAAGGCGGCATCGTGGTTGTGCTGCCTGGCACGTCAAAGGTGCTAAAGCCAATCCTGTTGCTCGGCCATCTTGATGTCGTAGTCGCCAAGCGTGAAGACTGGACCCGCGATCCCTATACGATGATCGAAGAAAACGGCTATTTCTATGGCCGCGGTACGTCCGACATGAAGCCGCTCGATGCGATCTGGGTCGACATGCTCGAGCGCTTTGCCAAGCAGGGCTACAAGGGCAAGCGCACGCTGAAAATGGCACTGACCTGCGGCGAGGAAACCAGCTGGGCGTTCAACGGCGTCAAGTGGTTGAGCGAGAACAGGCCTGAGCTAATTTCCGCTGAATTCGCACTGAACGAAGGCGGCGGCGGGCGCAGTGATGGCCACGGCAAGGTTGTCCAGCAATCGCTGCACGTTGGCGAGAAGACGGTTGCCAACTATCGCATCGAGGCGACCAACATTGGCGGCCACAGCTCGATCCCGATCCGCGACAATGCGATCTACGAGCTGGGCGATGCGCTTGGCAAATTGCGCGATTTCGATTTCCCGCTGATGCTCAACGATACCACCAAGGCCTATTTCACGCGGATCGGCCAGAGCCGCGATGACGAAATGGGCAAGGCCATGCTGGCGATTGTTGCCAACCCCGCCGACAAGGCGGCCGAGGCTGTGCTCAACAAGGATCGCTCGTTCCATTCAATGCTGCGCACCACCTGCGTTGCGACGATGCTCGATGGCGGCCATGCCAACAATGCCCTGCCACAGCGCGCAGGCGCTCTGGTTAACTGCCGGATATTCCCGGGCGTCGCCTATGAAGATGTCCGCAAGACGTTGGAAGCGGTGATCGCCGATCCGCGGATGACTGTAACCAAAATCGATGACCGCGGCCCGCTCGCCAAGGCGCCGCCGCTCACCGCACAGATCCTTGATCCGGCGCAGAAGCTGGTGGCGAAATACTATCCGGGCGTGCCGCTGGTGCCGACAATGTCGACCGGCGCGACCGATGGCATCTTCCTCGAAGCGATCGGCATTCCATCCTATGGCCCGCCGGGTCTCTACGGCGACCCGGACGGCAACGGCGCGCACGGGCTCAACGAGCGGGCTATCGTCAAGGCCGTCTACGTGGGCCGCGATTTCCTTACCGAACTGGTGACGGCCTATGCCAACCAGGGTGCCAAGTAACGCTATTCAAGAGGTAACCACTATGACCAAACGTTTGACAAAGATTGCCGCAACCTTGCTGGCTGGCACTGCTGCAGCGCTGTTCGCTGCCCCGGCATTGGCCCAGAGCGCAACTGCGCCGTTACGGCCCGATCAGGCTGATTTCCGCGCGCTCTACAAAGAGCTGGTTGAGACCAATACCACGGTCTCGGCAGGTTCGTGCACCTTGGCGGCCGAGCGGATGGGCGCACGGCTGAAGGCGGCAGGGATTCCGGACTCGGCGATCACTTATTACGCCACGGCAGAGCATCCCAAGGACGGCGGTTTGGTTGCAGTCTTTCCCGGCACATCAAAGACGCTGAAGCCGATGCTGCTGCTTGCGCATATCGACGTGGTCGAGGCCAAGCGGTCTGACTGGACGCGCGATCCCTTCACGCTGATCGAAGAGAACGGCTATTTCTACGCCCGCGGTACCGAGGACGATAAAGCGCAAGCCGCAGTGTGGACCGACATGCTGATCCGCTTTGCCCGCGAAGGCTACAAGCCCAAGCGGACGATCAAGCTGGCGCTGACTTGCGGCGAGGAAACTGCTGGAGCCTTTAACGGTGCCGAGTGGCTGGCGAACAACAAGCGCGATCTGATCGACGCGCAATTCGCACTCAACGAAGGCGGTGGCGGTCGCTCAGATGGCCATGGCAAGGTTATGGTCCAGACGGTGCAGGTGGGTGAAAAGGCCTATCAGGATTATACCCTGACCGTGACCAATCCCGGTGGGCATAGCTCGCAGCCGGTCCGCGAAAACGCGATTTATGCGATGTCGGACGCGCTTCTGAAGATCCGTGACTTCGAATTCCCGCTGGAGTTCAATGACACGACCAAAGCCTATTTCGCCAAGGCTGGAGCGATTCGCCACGATGCGATTGGCGATGCGATGGTGGCTCTCGCTGCCAATCCGGACGACAAAGCGGCAGAGGCCAAGGTCAACACCGACAAGATGTTGCATTCAATGCTGCGCACAAGCTGCGTCGGTACACTGATCGAAGGTGGCCACGCGCTTAATGCCCTGCCGCAGTCGGTTACTGCCAACGTCAACTGCCGCATGTTCCCGGGCCACACCAAGGAAGAAACACAGGCCATGCTGGAAAAGGCCATCGGCAATCCGGCGATCAAGCTCGATCCGCGCAAGAAGGACAAGCCAATCGCCAAGGTGCCGCCGCTTGATCCAGCGATTGTCGGTCCGATGGAGAAGCTCTCTGCCAAGTGGTTCCCGGGAGTGCCGATGATCCCTACCATGTCTACGGGCGCGACCGATGCGGTCTATCTGGGCGCAGTTGGCATTCCGACCTATGGTGCGCCCGGCATCTGGGACGATCCCGATTTTAACGGCATCCACGGTCTGAACGAGCGCATGGAAGTGAAGTCGCTCTATACCGGACGGGACTACCTTTACGATTTGGTCAAGGATCTGGCGTCGAAGTAACCGGCGCTGCAGGCTTTACTCGGGCTGCTCCGATCAGGAACAGTCCGAGTGCGCCGACTGCGAACAAGGCCGATACGATCAGCGGCATGGCCGGGAGCGGAGCAATCGCGCTCGGTCCGCTGAACGCCGCGAAAATCCCTGCGTAAAGCGGCGGCCCAGCGATCTGCGCGATGGAGCCGATGGACTGGACTGCGCCCTGCAATTCGCCTTGGCTGCGCGCGTCGACTGCACGACTATTTACGGCGGCGATTGATGGCTGGATGAAGCCCTGCAAAGAGCCGACGCAGATGGCCAGATAGACCATCGGCGTGGTTTGGGCGAAGGCATAGAGCACGGCCGATATGCAGACCGCGGCGACACCGATGGCTACGGTAATACGCTCGCCCAGTCGCGGCGCGACCAGCCGCAGGCCCAGACCCTGAACCAGCGCGCTTGAAAGGCCGACCATGCCGAGCGCCAGGCCGACCTGCCGTTGGTTGAAGCCATAGGCCTCCATGGCAAAATAGGTGAAGATCGCTGGATAGACGACATGGGCCAGCTGCCAGATACCCAGTGCGCCGATGAACCATAGCACGGTGCTACTCTGGCCCTTCAACGCCTTGAGCGCAGCAAAGGCATTGGCGCGGCGCAGCTCGAACGGCCTGCGGTTCTCAGGCGCAAGACTCTCGCGGACGAAGATGAGGCCGAAAAGGAAATTGGCAAAAGCCAGCGCTGCGGCAACATGGAACGGAGCCCGATCGCCAAAG
>CANGBE010000161.1 GCA_947451875.1 Sphingomonadaceae bacterium
ACTGCCGTTGTGCGTCTGCCCGAGGAACGTTGGGGGCCGCAGGGTGTCGATGCTGCCGAGTTCCTCATTTCGACCAACCCCGGCGCCGATTTCGCGCCGCTGGCGAAGATCGCTTCGGGCGGCGAGCTTTCGCGTTTCATCCTCGCGCTGAAGGTCGCTTTGGCAGAGCAAGGCGGCGCGGCGACGGTGATCTTCGACGAGATCGACCGCGGCGTCGGCGGCGCGGTAGCCAGCGCCATCGGCGAAAGGCTGGCGCGGCTGGCATCGGGTGGGCAGCTTCTCGCCGTCACCCATTCCCCGCAAGTCGCTGCGCGCGGCGGGCTGCACTATGTCATCGCCAAGTCCAGCGAAGGCACAGTTACGCGCACATCAGTTGGCCTGCTAGACAGCAACGGACGGCAGGAAGAAATCGCGCGGATGCTCTCCGGCGCAGAGGTAACGCCCGAGGCGCGGGCACAAGCGGGCCGTTTGCTGGAGGGGGTGTGATGCCGATCAGCGAAGCCGACGCCGCCAACGAACTGATGCGTCTGGCGCGCCAGATCGCGCACCATAACCGGCTCTACCATGCCGATGACTCGCCCGAAATTTCCGATGCCGAATACGATGCGCTGGTCCGCCGCAATAACGAGCTTGAGGCGGCCTTTCCGCACCTGATCCGCGAGGATTCGCCGAGCCGCAAGGTGGGGCATGAGGTGGCAGCATCGCCGCTTTCCAAGGTGGCGCATGAGGTTCGGATGATGAGCCTCGATAATGCTTTCTCGGATGAGGACGTTGCCGAATTCGTCGCGCGGGTGCGGCGGTTTCTGGCTCTGCCCGAGCATGCCGAAGTCGCCATGACGGCGGAGGACAAGATTGATGGCCTGTCCTGCTCGCTGCGTTATGATAACGGTAAGCTGGTGCGTGCGGCGACGCGAGGTGACGGGCAGGTGGGCGAAGACGTTACCGTCAACGTCGCAATGATTTCCGATATTCCACAGAAACTTGTCGGCGATTATCCAGCCGTTTTCGAGATTCGCGGCGAGGTCTATATGGGCAAGGCGGACTTCGCAGCGCTCAATGCCGCGCAGGAGGCAAAGGGGGACAAAATCTTCGCCAATCCGCGCAATGCAGCTGCTGGGTCTTTGCGGCAGAAGGATGCGGCGATAACTGCTTCGCGGCCGCTGAAATTCCTCGCCCACGGCTGGGGCGCGGCCTCAGAGGTTCCGGCACAGAGCCAGTTTGAGATGATGCAGAAGGTCGCCGCGTGGGGCGTGCCGGTGTCGCCGCTTCTGGTGCTGTGCAATGGCACCGCGACTATGCTCGCCCACTATCGCAGCATTGAAAAGGCGCGCGCCGAACTGCCCTATGATATCGACGGCGTGGTCTACAAAGTGGACCGACTCGATTGGCAGGAGCGGCTGGGCTTTGTCGCCAAGGCGCCGCGCTGGGGCATGGCGCACAAGTTCCCGGCCGAGCGCGCCGAGACGACGCTGGAAGCCATCGACATTCAGGTAGGCCGCACTGGCAAGCTGACGCCGGTTGGCCGCCTCAAGCCGGTGACGGTTGGCGGAGTGGTTGTCTCAAACGTGACGCTGCATAACCGCGACGAGATCGGGAGGCTGGGGCTGCGGATTGGTGATCGCGTGGTGCTTCAGCGCGCGGGGGATGTGATTCCGCAAGTGGTCGAGAATCTTACCCGAGATGCCCCCCGCGATCCCTTCCATTTCCCTGACCATTGCCCCGAATGCCAGAGCGAAGCCGTCGCCGAAGAGGGCGAAGTTGATGTTCGCTGCACTGGCGGTCTGATCTGTCCGGCGCAACGTACCGAGCGGCTGAAGCATTTCGTTTCACGCGGTGCGCTCGACATCGAAGGGCTGGGCGAAAAGACGATCGACGAATTCTTCGGGCTCGGTTGGCTGGAAAGCCCGGCTGATATTTTCCGCCTCCACCTGCGCCGCGATGCTATCCTCGGGCGCGAAGGGTGGAAGGACAAGTCTGTGGACAATCTGTTGGCAGCGGTGGAAAACAAGCGCACGTTTGATGCGGCGCGGCTGCTGTTTGGCTTGGGAATCAGACATGTAGGCGCGGTGACGGCGCGGGACTTGCTCAAGCGATTCACCACCCTGCCTGCGCTGCGTGACGTCGCCACCCGCGCCCATGCTGGCGAGGAGGAGGCGAGGGCTGAGCTGACCGCCATCGACGGAATCGGCCCCGCTGTTGCCGAAGCACTGGGCGATTTTTTCCACGAACCGCACAATGTCGCCGTGTGGGATGACCTGCTCAGCGAAGTCTCCCCGCCGCCCTACATTGTCGAAACAAAGCAAAGCCCGGTCAGCGGCAAGACGGTGGTGTTTACCGGCAAACTCGAAACCATGAGCCGCGACGAGGCCAAGGCCCAGGCTGAGCGGCTGGGCGCCAAAGCGGCGGGCTCGGTCTCGGCCAAGACCGATCTAGTTGTGGCTGGCCCGGGGGCAGGATCAAAGCTGAAGCAGGCGGCTGCGCTTGGGATTGAAGTGATTGATGAGGCCAGCTGGGCAGAGATAGCCGCCTCGGCAGGCTAACTGTCTCAATTCGGCCAACCTGCCGACAAAGCGCTGTATATTTGTCGTCAAGACCTTGCCATAAAGCGCAGTGCCGGAAGCCAGATAGCGATTCCGGCAGCAAAAAGGGTCGCGAATTGAGTTTTACGCCGTTAGTCATTGCTGCCGTTCTGGCGGGAACCACACCGGATGTGACTGCACCAGCAGTGGCCGATTCCGCGTCTGCGCCTGACGTTTTAGAAGCCGCTACGCCGCCAGCCCTCCCTGCTGATCATGCTTCACCTGCGGAACACGAAGACCACGGCAACATTATTGTTAGCGCGCGCGGAAAACCGCCGCCGGAAGATCCACTGCAAAATCTCAATCTGCAGTCCTACGAAGTGGTTCAGGCGATCGATAAGGCCTTGGTTGCCCCGGTTGCCAGCGGCTATTCTAAAGCGGTTCCGGCACCGCTGCGGCACGGCTTGCACAATGTGTTGGTCACGCTTGAGGAGCCGACTGTCTTCGTCAACTTTCTGCTGCAGCACAGGATCGGCAAGGCTGCCGAAACGCTGAGCCGCACGGTGATCAACCTGACGCTGGGACTGGGCGGGCTGATCGACGTGGCTAGCCGTAAGCCATTCAAGCTGCCGCACCGGGTCAATGGCTTTGGCTACACCATGGGCTTTTACGGCGTGAAATCAGGGCCGTACCTGTTCCTGCCATTGTTCGGATCGACTTCCGTGCGAGATCTGACCGGGCGGTTGCTCGATCTGGCCATTCTGCCTAGAACTTTCGGGAAGCCCTTCAAGGGCACCTATTGGACATTGGGCTACGGTGCATCGCGCTCGATTGATGATCGTGTTGAACTTGATCTGGTGCTCACCGATATCCGCGATAACAGCCCCGATCCCTACATCTCTATGAAGAAACGCTACCTCGATCTGCGGCAGTCAGAGATTGACGCTTTGCATGGCAAGGTCCTGCCCAACAAGGTTCAGCCCAAGAAGCCAGCGGTCGAACCGCAGGTGCTGGTTCCAGCGCCGAAATGAGCGTTGCCTTTCGCCGCGAGGGCGATGAGGAGCATCTCGAGCCCAAGTTCGAGATTCCCATTCCACCCGGACCAAATCTCGTCACGCCGCGCGGGCTCTCGCTGATCCGCTCCCGCATTGCGGAAATCACGGATCGACTGGCTGCGCTGAGTGATGAGGTCGAAATCAAGTCTGCCAAGCGTGATTTGCGGTACTGGCAAACCCGTGAGGTTACTGCGCAGCTTGTTCCTGCGGCCATTGGCGAGGCGGTGGAAATCGGCACCCGGGTGAAGTTCAGCCTGAATGGAAAGGTGCGAGAGCTCAGCATTGTTGGCGATGACGAGGCCGACCCCGCACAGGGGCGGATCAGCTTTTCGGCGCCGCTTGCAAGGGCGCTGCTTGGGGCGGAGGCGGGGGATTTGCTCGACTTTGCTGGCAAGGAGGATGCCATAGCGATAGAGAGTATCGCGATTTTAAGCGCTGATTGACAGCATGGATCGAGGGCGCATTCTTCAACCATGAAGATATCCCCGCTACCCCAAGGCTTCGGTGCCATTGTTAGCGATATCGATGTTGCCGGTGAGGTTTCAACTACGACAATCGCTGAGTTGCAGGCGGCATACGATATCCACCACCTGCTGATCTTCCGGGATCTGGGTGA
>CANGBE010000162.1 GCA_947451875.1 Sphingomonadaceae bacterium
CGCGAGGAGATCATCGGCGTGATGAGCCTGATGATCTGGGCGTTGATCATCATCGTGACGCTTAAATACGTCGCCTTCCTGATGCGCGCCGATAATGATGGCGAAGGCGGCGTGCTTGCCCTGCTGGCGCTGGCACAGCGCGGGGTAAAGAAACGCGGCGGTGCCGTGCTGGCGCTGGGCGCGATCGGTGCGGCGCTGTTTTATGGCGATGCGGTGATCACCCCTTCGTTATCGGTGCTTTCTGCCATCGAAGGGCTCAAAACGCTTCCGGGCGGCGCTGAGGCGTTCACTGAAGATCGCATTCTAATCATCAGCCTGGGCATTCTGTTTGGCCTCTTCGCCATCCAGTCCCGCGGGACAGAGGTTGTTTCCCGGCTGTTTGGCCCGGTGTGCATTGTCTGGTTTCTCGCGCTGGCAGCTCTCGGCATTCTGCATCTGGCTGACGGGCCGGGCATTATCGCTGCCTTCTTGCCCTGGCACGCTGTCGGCTTCGTCGCCACGCACGGTGTTCTCGGGCTTTTCGTGCTGGGCGCAGTGTTCCTTACGGTTACCGGAGCCGAAGCGCTGACTGCTGATATGGGCCACTTTGGCAAAGTTCCGATCCGCCTCGCATGGCTGGCACTGGTTTTCCCGGCGCTGGCGCTCAACTATCTTGGACAAGGTGCCTTTGCGATCCATATGCTTGACGAAGCTCAGCGCAGCGGCGTGCCATTCGCCAATCAGGACTGGTTCTTCCAGATGATCCCTGCAGCTGTGCGCCTGCCCATGGTCATCCTTGCCACGCTTGCGACCATAATCGCCAGTCAGGCGGTGATAACCGGCGCCTATTCGCTAACCCAGCAGGCAATCCAGCTTGGCCTGTTGCCCCGCCTCAAGATTGAGCAGACCAGCGCCGGCCATGCTGGGCAGATCTACATTGGTTCAGTCAACTGGCTGGTGCTGTTCGGCGTAGTAGTTCTGACACTGGGCTTCCGTAACAGTTCATCGATGGCGGCGGCCTATGGCATCGCAGTGACTGGCACCATGGTGATCACCTGCTGCCTAGCCTATATCGTCACCCGCCGCCGTTGGGGTTGGTCGCGGCCCAAGAGCCTCGCCGTGATTGTGCCATTCATCGCCATCGATCTGGTGTTCTTCGGGGCAAATATCCTGCGCGTGGTCGAAGGTGGCTGGGTACCACTGACCATTGCTGCCGGATTGCTGATCGTTATCTGGACCTGGATGCGTGGCCGCCGCTACACCGCCACGCTGGAGGACGACAACGCCCTGCCGCTGTCCGAAATGGCAAATGCTTTGTCTCGCCGCCCACCAGTGCGGGTGCAGGGGATTGCGATCTACCTTACCGCCAATAGCGAAAACACGCCGCATGCTCTGCTGCATAACCTGAAGCACAACCATGTGCTCCACGCGCACAATTACGTCACCACCGTACGCACCATGCAAAAGCCGGTTTGCGATCCCGAAGAGCGCCTGCTGATAGAACGCGTCGATGGCAACTTTAGCCGCGTCGAGCTGCGCTATGGCTTTATGGAAAAGCCTGAGGTCTATCAGGACCTGATCCGCGCGGGCGACCGTATCCCGGGAGCGAAGATGGCCAGCTTCTTTATTGGCCGAAATTCGTATGCCTTTTCGCCCGAAGGCGGGATGCCGGTGTGGCAGGACGTACTGTTCATCGCCATGCACCGCAACGCAGCCGACCCCACCGACTACTACAACATTCCGCCGAACCGGGTGATCGAGCTTGGCGCGCAATACGCCATTTGAATATCCGAAACTGGAGTTTACATGGGGAAATACGCATTCCCCCGTGCATTCAGGTCAACTCGTCGCGGAAACGTTTGAGCGCGTAGAGGTATAATATACAGCATTTGTAAACCAAAGTGAGGCAACTTTCCTGCTGTGATTGTTCAAAGCCGCCCTCGATTCTTCGTAGCTATGGCCTGCCTTTTGGCAGTAAGCACGCCAGCCCAAGCGGCCAGCAGCGCCTCGTTTGAAGACGCTTTTGATGCAGTATTCCAGACCAAAAAGGCTGATGCGCCGCGCGCAGTAGCGGTCAATCCGCCCAGCAATTCAAACATCCTGCCGCTCTCTGCCTACACCGCGGCGCGCACTGTCTATTCCTCGCCGTTTGAAGCAACCATCGCTTTGCTAGCTGATGGTTCGCAAGGCCGGATCGGCATTGCCGCGATTGATCTGAACACTGGTCGTTCGGTCGCTGTGCTGGGCGATCAGCCTTTCCCCATGGCATCGACCAGCAAAGTGGCGATCGTTGCGACCTATCTCAGCCTTGTCGACGCAGGGAAATTGCGGCTCGACCAATCTTTCGCGCTCAGGCTTCCGGCCCCTTCAAGGAAATTTGATGGCAGCGAAGCACCGGTGCGCGAAGGTGCGAGCCTGCCGGCCTATGAACTGATCGAGGCTGCCATCACCCGCAGCGACAACCACGCAACCGACGCGCTGATCGCTGCCGTCGGTGGCCCATCGGCAGTCACCCGCTGGGTGCAGCAAAGCACTGGGATCACCGAATTCCGGCTCGACAGGACGATTGCGACGCTAGTGCGCGATGATGGCGCGGTGAACCCGGCCACCACGATTGACCGTCGCGATTCCGTTACCCCGCTGGCCATGGTGCGTCTTTTGTCAGGTCTCTATCGCGGACAATGGCTTAGCCCCGCCAGCCGTGATGTTCTGCTGGGCGCGATGAGCCGCACTGTAACCGGCAAGCACCGTATCCGCGCACTGCTGCCCGAAGACGTGCAGGTAGCCCACAAGACCGGCACGCTTTCGAACACATCGAGCGATATCGGCTTTATCCGCAGCCCCGATGGCCATGATCTGGCCGTAGCGATCTACGTTACCGGACAGGGTGGCAAGGCCGGACGCGATGCGCGCATTGCTACACTGGCGAAGGCCGTCTACGAAGGTTACCTCACCGAAGAGCCAAGCCAGCGCCGCGCGGCGTTTAGGTAGGCGCTGCGCCGAAAAGGCATTCAAATATTCGTCGTTGCGAGCATAGCGGAGCCACAAGTGCGTTAGGCTCTGGGTTGCTTTGATGCGCTCGCAAAGACCGCGAGGTGGGCGGAGTCCTCCACACAAAAGAAAAGGGCGCGGAGGTTTCCCCCCGCGCCCCAAATCTTTGCCAAAAGGCGAAGATTACATCTTCGGTGCTTCGCTCGAAGCGTCTGCAGCAGGTGCCGAAGCGTCTGCAGCAGGAGCCGAAGCTTCTGCAGTTGCTTCTTCTGACGAAGCGGCAGGAGCAGGCTCAGCGCCCTTGCAAGCCGAGAGAGCGAATACGCCAGCAACAGCGGCGGCGAGAACGATCTTGCGCATCTATGTATTCCTTGACAGCGAGTGGACCCCATACAGCCCGAACCCGAGAGCTCATTTGGACTGCACGGAAAGCCTACCTATCCAGTAGACTTCACGCGTCAAATAATCGGCTTCACGCGCCGATGCAAGCGATTGTCGCTATCCTGCCCACATTTTAGAGCACGATTGGCAGAATTCTGACGATCCTTAATTTAGTATCAGTGAATTGTGGCAAGGTTATGGCCACGAAATGGGCAAATTTGGCAGGTGGCACCGCTCCAACATGCTGCTAGATTCGTCTGATGAACATCCCCGCACACCTCTATCTGGTCGATGGTTCGGCCTATATTTTTCGCGCCTATCATCGGCTGCCGCCGCTGACCAACCCGCTCGGGGTGCCGGTGGGCGCAGTATATGGCTATACGACTATGCTGTGGAAATTGGCCGATGATCTCAACAAGGCCGACGGCCCGACGCATCTGGCAGTGGTGCTCGACAAGGCGGGAACCAGCTTTCGCAACGACCTTTATGACCAATACAAGGCCAACCGCCCGCCTGCGCCTGAAGATTTGCGCCCCCAGTTCCCGCTGATTCGCGACGCGACTCGCGCGTTTTCCTTGCCTTTGATTGAAGAGGAAAACGTCGAGGCGGATGACATGATCGCCTCCTATGCCCGGGCCGCGACGGAGCGCGGCTGGAAGGTGACCATCGTTTCCTCCGACAAGGATCTGATGCAACTGGTGGGCCCGGACGGCAACAACGGCCACATCGATATGCTCGATACGATGAAAAACATCCGCATCGACATTCCCGAGGTCGAGGAAAAGTTTGGAGTGGCCCCGACGCTAGTGGGGGACGTTCTGGCCCTAA
>CANGBE010000163.1 GCA_947451875.1 Sphingomonadaceae bacterium
AACATGAAGGCGGGCCATTTCCACCCGTTTGTTTCGCGCCGGGTCACAGCGATGGTGCTCATGCACTGCGGGGCAAAGACGAACCAGGCGAGGAAGGCCAGCGCGGTGGGCAGGCTCCAGTGCTGTTTCAGCCGTCCGGCGAGCTGGCGATTGCCCTGATCTGAATCATCCGCACTGACAGCATAGGTCGTCGCCAGCGAGGCGACCGCCACTTCGCGCGCGGCCATGGCGGGGATCAAAGACAGGGCGATGTCGCGGTTGAAGCCGATGGGTTTCAGCACCACGGCAAGGCCATTGGCGACATGACCGCCGATCGAGGCATCAACCTGATTCTCGCCCTTGGCAGCACGGGGGAAATTGAGCAGCAGCCAAAGAACTACGGTAACTGCAAAGATGATCGTGCCGGCGCGGCGCAGGAAGATCCACGCCCGCTGCCACAGACCAATCGCCATGTCGCGCAAGCGGGGGATCTGATATTTGGGCAGTTCCATGATGAACCCGCTGGCATCGCCTTTGGTCACCGAACGGCGCAGCACCAGCGCCACGACCATGGCCCCAACGATCCCGGCGGCGTAGAGCGTGAACAGCACCAGCCCCTGCAATCCGAGACCCCAGCCCACGTTACGTGCCGGGATAAAGGCGGCGATAATCACCGCATAGACCGGCAGCCGCGCCGAGCAGGTCATCAGCGGGGCGATCAGGATGGTGGTCAGCCGGTCCTTGTGATCGGTGATCGATCGCGTCGCCATGATCCCGGGCACGGCGCAGGCAAAGCTGGAAATCAGGGGGATGAAGCTGCGGCCCGAAAGGCCGACGCCGCTCATCATCCGGTCCATCAGATAGGCGGCGCGCGCCATATAGCCTGAAGCTTCCAGCGCGAGAATGAAGAAGAACAGGATGATGATCTGCGGCAGGAAGACCACCACTGATCCGACACCGCTGATCACCCCGTCGGTAATCAGATCGCGCAGCAGGCCCGGGGCCATTTCGGCCCGGACAAAGTCGCCCAGTAATCCCGCTCCGGCATCGAGCATATCGGCAAAGGGCTTTGCTCCAGCGAAGACCGCCTGAAACACCACGAACAGCAGGGCGAACAGAATCAGCGGCCCGGCCCAGGGATGCAGCAGCACCTGATCCATCTTGGCATGGACCCGGTGCCGCGCTGTTTCCGAAAGGATCGCGCCAGCCGCCATGGCGTGAGCCGCCAGTCGGCGCTCGGTCATGCCCATGGGAGCAGGCGGTTTCGCAGGCGGCAAAGATCCAGCCGAACCGATAGCCGCGAGCAGCTCATCCAGACCCCGCCGCCGCACCGCGACCGTTGCAACCACCGGCAAGCCCAGCGCGCCAGCCAGCGCGGCAGGATCGACCACCAAGCCATCACGCTCAGCCAGATCGACCATGTTGAGCGCGACCAGTGTAGGCTTGCCCAGTTCAAGCACTTCCTGCGCGAAGACCAGGTGCTGCTCCAGATTGGCGGCATCGAGCACGATCACCAGCACATCGGGCGCTGCCTCGCCGGGAAACTCACCCAGAACGACCTTGCGGGTCACTTCCTCGTCCGGACTGGTGGCGTGCAGACTGTACGAGCCCGGCAGGTCGACCAGTTCTACGGCTTCTCCAGAGGGCAGCGCCAGCCGCCCTGCCTTGCGCTCGACCGTGACGCCGGGATAATTGGCGATCTTCTGCCGCGCGCCGGTAAGCGCGTTGAACAGCGCGCTTTTCCCGGCATTGGGATTGCCGACCAGCGCGACTTTCTGAACTTTGGCCTCGCTCATGGTTCGGAAACCTCAATGCGCATGGCGCGGGCATGAACCCGGCGGAGCGCGATGGTCATCCGCCCCACAGTAATGGCGAGAGGATCGCGCCCGGCGAAAACCCCGCGGTGCGCGACTGACACCCAAGCACCCACATCGAGCCCCAGCGCCTGCAGCCGCTGCGCCTCTTCGGCCACAAGCGCCGACCAGTTCACCTCAGTGATCCGGGCGCGCTGGCCAGTGGGAAGGGTATCAAGGGTCATCAGCATCCGCGTTTGCAGATGCCATGTCTAATTGCAAGTCATTCGCAATAATTGATCGGCGTCAAATCGGGGCATTCTTGTCTGTTTCAGTTACACTGAATCGGTTGCGGCACCGGCCCACTCCCCCGCCGCTTGAGGTGACGGCTGGCGCCGAAAGGCACCCACGAGAGTACCCTGAATGGGTGGCCGGGCGGGGGAGTGGGCCGGTGCCGCTTCCACGTAAGTGGAAATAACTCTATCGCGCCGGATAGCGCAACCGCCCGAGGAATCGCGCCGGGCTGAAATGAGCGTCCGACGGCTTGGTCCACTGAGCCTTGGCCTTTTCAAACCGCATCACGCCATCAATCCGGCGGCCGAGGAACGCTGCGGTTTCCGCGCAGCCTTCGCTCTGGTCACCCACGAACACCGTCAGGGTTGCCGTGTAAATCCCGGCCAGGATCGCCCGTTTGGTATAGTGGTTGTAATCGGTGGCACTGTCGCCTGCCAACCGCCACATGATGTCGGCACTATGCCAGCCAAGCTTGGTCGAGCGGGCCAGATTTTGCGGCATCGCCATGATCGCCATCGCCCGGCGCAGCGATTCGCGCGTTGCCGCCACGGCATCGAGCCGGAACTGCACCAGCTTCCGGATGCGTTCCCGGATCGGCAAGGCAGCAAGCTTTTCAGCGGGCAGCGCCTCGCCCATCGCGGCATCAATCGAGCCAATCCACGCCTCGATCATATCCATCGCGCCGCCCGGAAAAGCGATCCGCGCCGTCGCCGGATCTATCCCCAGCGCTGCGGCGGCATTTTCGGCAGCAGCCATGGTCCAACCATCGAACGCCGCATCAGCCGCGATATGCGGGGCCAGCGCGACGCGGATTTCCGCCAGGGTCATGTCGGCAGGGTTCACCGGCCGGCCCTTAAAACGACGGCCCATAGGACTTGGCCGCTTTGGCCTTCGCTGCCTTGGCCGCGGCTTCCAGCTCAGTCGCAATCAGGCTTGAGTTCGAAAGCTTCGCATAATCAAGCGCATTGCGGCCCGAATTGTCAGCCCGGGTGGCGACGGCCCCGGCCTTGATCAGGGTTTTAACCAGATCGAGATTGCGCTGATGCACCGCGGCAATCAGCGGCGTTTCGCCCGCTGGCCCCGGATTATTGACCTGCGCGCCTTGCGCAATCAACAGGCTCGCCCCGTCAATAAAGCCGGTGTTGATCGCCAGCCATAACGGCGTTGTGCCCTGAAAATTACGGATGTTCACATCGGCACCCTTGGCGACCAGATAGGTCAACCACTTCAGGTCGCGCTGGCCAATGATCATGTGCAGCGCCGAATCACCAGTGGTGATATCGCGGGCGTTGATGATGATGTCGCCCGGCGTGCTTTTCGAGCCCGAACTTGAGAGCATCTTTTCGACGGTATCCCCGTCGTGCTTTTTGACGGCTTCGAGGAACTTGTATCCCTGCGACTGGAACTGGGCCTGCGCAGGCACGGCCAGCAAAAGCGCCGAGGCAAGGGACAGGCCCAAGGACAACTTGCGGGAAAACCGGGAAATCGACACGCTAGACACTCCTTCGGGCCGCATTAGCCGCACCGCTCACTTGCGCCACAGGCTTTAGCAGAGCATGAACGCCCGCGCTATGCGCAAGACTTTTTCGCTTATCGCTGCCCTTTCTTTGGCCCTTGCTGCCTGTTCAAGCAAGGAGCCGCTCGATAATGCCCCGCTTGCCGGTGCGAAGATCGGCGGCGACTTTACCCTGACCGGCGGCGATGGAAAGCCGGTGCGATGGAGTGATTTCAAGGGCAAATGGCGTGTGGTCTATTTTGGCTATACCAAGTGCCCCGCTGTCTGCCCCTTCGATGTCGCCAACATGATGAAGGGCGTGAAGGCTGATCCTGAGCTGGCTGCGGAAATTCGCCCGATCTTTATCACCATCGACCCCGAGCGCGACACCCCAGCGCGGATGGCCGAATATGCGCGCGCCTTCCCCGGCCTGACCGCGCTGACCGGAACACCAGCCCAGATTGCCGAGACGGCAAAGGCCTATGCAGTGTTCTATTCCAAGCAATCACCTCGCCCTGATGGCTGCTATGACATGGAACACACCCGCGCTGCATATCTGTTCGACCGGGGAGGCAAGCCGATTGCCCTGTTGCCGAC
>CANGBE010000164.1 GCA_947451875.1 Sphingomonadaceae bacterium
ACCACCTTGGGCCCCACCCTGCGACTGCATCTGCTGCATTTGCTGCATCATCTGCTGCTGCTGCATCATCTGCATCACTTCGGCGCGGGTGCGGAATTCGAGCAGCTCAACCTCGAAATCGAGATCGGTATTGCCCGGAATTGCAGAGTTTCCGGCGATGCCATAGGCCATCTTCGACGGAATATGGACGAGATAGCGACCCTGCTTTTGCATCTTCTGCAAAGCCAGCGAGAAACCGGGGATCACGCCATCGACCTGAAACGGCTTCTGCTGCCCGGAATCGAACACGGTGCCATCGGGCAGAGTGCCGCGATAGTTGACCAGTGCAATATCGGTTGCCGCCGGGCTGCCGCCGGTACCCTTGTGCAGGGTAACCACTTGCACGCCTTCATCCAGCTTCTGGTGGGTAAGCGAAGTTGCCCAGGCAAGGCCGCCGCCAGCAGCCACGGCCACCACAGCGCCGATCCACAGCTTGGAAAGAGAGCCCTTGGCGATGGGCAAAAGCGGAACGCGGGTAATCTCGGTCATCGGATCATCCTGAAAGGCAACCAAAACGGTAGATAGCAAAAAGGGCGCGGGATTCGCCCGCGCCCTCTTGGCTTAACAGAACGCGGCGATCAAGCTTACTTGACGCCGTCACGCTCCTGACGCTTGCGCTCCATCTTGCGGGCGCGACGGACAGCAGCAGCCTTTTCACGGGCGCGCTTTTCCGACGGCTTTTCGAAGTGACGGCGCAGCTTCATCTCGCGATACACGCCTTCACGCTGCAGCTTCTTCTTGAGCGCGCGGAGAGCCTGATCAACATTGTTGTCGCGAACCATGATCTGCATAAAAAGCCAAACCTCACAAACGTTGGCGAGAGCCCGCAAATACGCGGGGTACACCCGAATCGAAAAAGACGAAAATGCGCCGAATCCTTGACGGACCGGCTCAAACCGAGCGGGCGGCTAGCAAAGAGTTGGGGGATTGGCAAGTCATTGCTGGCGATTACAGCCCCCCCTCCCGCAGGCGGGAGGGGTTATGGGTGGGTAAGTCTGTTGCTTCCAAAGGCGGTCGCTGTCGATTGGCCCACCACAGCCCCACTCGCCTGCGCTAGAGGAGCGGCCTAAGATTGCGCCTTCATTGGATATGTGGTGATTACTATTGATGCATACCAGCTTCACCTTTGCCGATTGGGCCGTGCTGGGCGTTTATGTCGCAATTCTGGCCCTGACAGGCTGGCTGAGCACCCGCCGAAGCCTCTCCAGCCGCGACGATTACTTCCTTGATGGTCACCATGCACCCACCTGGCTGGTGGCGATTTCGGTTCTATCCACAGTCCAGTCTGCCGCCACGTTCTTAGGCGTGCCCGACTATTCCTATCGCAGCGACTTTACCTATGTCGGCGGCGTGGCCGCGGCGCTGCTGGCGGCATGGATCGTCGCCAATGTGCTGATCCCGCGATTCTATGCCCTGAAAGTTGCGACCGTCTACGAACTGCTGGAACTGCGTTTTGACCAGCGCGCGCGGCGGGCGGCGGGGATGATGTTTCTGATCGGGCGCATATTTGCCAGCGGATCGCGGCTCTATCTCGCGGCGATTGCAGTTTCGATGATTCTGTTTCTGGATATCACGCCCGGGCATATCGTCATCGCGACCGGCCTGCTGCTAGTGCTCGGGCTGGCCTTCACGCTGAAGGGCGGCCTCCATTCGGTGATCTGGAGCGACCTTATCCAGGTGGTGCTCTATGTCGGTGCCGCACTGGTGGCGGCGCTGTTCCTGTGGTGGCACTTGCCGCTCAGCCTGTCTGAAACCGTAACCGCGCTGATCCACGCGCCGGGGGGACAGAACAAGCTGGCGCTGATTAATCCCACCACCTCGTTCTCGGCCCCCTTTTCGCTGTTCGCGGTGTTCACGGGCGTGACCCTTCTTAATGTCGCAAGTTCGGGGCTGGATCAGGATACCACCCAGCGCCTGCTCGCCTGCCCCGATGCAAAGCGGGGAGCCCGCGCGCTCTACAGTTCGGTACTGATCTCGCTGCCGGTGATCCTGCTGTTTCTGGTGATCGGATCGCTGCTGCACCTGACTTATGCCCGACCTGACATTCTGGCCTCAGCAGGTCTGCCCGCCGCGACATTCGAGGGCGAGAAGATCACGGTCTTCATGCACTATATCCTCACTGCCCTGCCCGCCGGCCTGCGCGGACTGGCGACAGTCGGCGTTCTGGCAGCGGCGGCGATGAACAGCGAGTTGATCGCCATGGCCTCAGTCGTGATCAACGATTTCTACCGGCCTTGGTCCGCCAAGCGCGGCAAGCGCGACGAAGCCCATTTCGTCCGCGCGGGCCGGGTTGCGACAGTGTTGATGGGGCTAGCCCTGTTCTCGATGGCGATCCTCTCCTATTACTGGCAACACTATTCAGACGCCGGGCTACTTGATTTCGTGCTGGCGGTGATGAGCTTCGCCTATTCCGGCCTGCTCGGGGTTTATGGCGTGGCTCTGTTCACCCAGCGCGGCTCTACTGCCAGCGTGATCGCTGCCTTCGCCGCCGGATTTCTGACAGTTCTGGCCTTCCAGCCCTTTGTTATCGACATGGCTGGCCTGCCATTGGCAATGAAAGGAATTGCTTTCCCTTGGCAGCTTTGCCTCGGAACTCTGGTCGCAGCCGTGACCTGTGCAATGGCGCGCGGAAAGGTGGAAGTGGCAATAAGCGGCGATGCGGGCTAAGGGGCGCCGCATGAACTCTCCAAGTTTCCTCTCATCATCTGCCCTAGTCGCCCTTGGCGGCGGGTTTGGCGCGTGGTTGCGCTTTGTCGTTGGACGGCTGATTGGCCCCGCTCCGTTTCCCTATGCCACCTTATGCGTCAATCTGATCGGCAGCTTTGTCATGGGGCTGCTCGCGGCATGGCTAGTGCGGCAAGGTGACGGAGGTGAAGGATGGCGGGTCTTGCTGGGGGTTGGCTTGCTCGGCGGCTTCACCACTTTTTCGGCCTTCAGCCTTGAAGTGGTAACACTGGCGCATCGCGGCGCTTTAGGCGCAGCGGCCTTATATGTAGCCGCATCGCTGGCTGGCGGCGTAATCGCCTTGATCCTTGGCATGAGGGCCGCAGCATGACCGAGACTTCCATTCCCAGCCAAGGCCCCGACGATGCCAATGTCCGCCAGTTCACCGTCGAGGCCGACGATGACGGCGTTCGGCTTGACCGCTGGTTCAAGCGCCACCTGCCGCAAATCAGCTTTGCGATGGTCAGCCGCTGGGCACGCACCGGGCAGATCCGCGTCGATGGCAAGCGCGCCGCGCCGGAAGATCGCCTGACTGCGGGCCAAGTGCTGCGCGTTCCCCCCGGCGGCACAACGCCAGACAAAGGCGTCAACCCGCGCAAGGAACTGACCGAGGATCAGATCGCCAAGGCCGATGCCATGGTCATCCACCGTGACCGCGCCGCCATCGTGCTCAACAAGCCCCCCGGCCTCGCGACGCAGGGCGGATCAGGCATGAAGGAGCACGTCGATGGCCTGCTCGATGCCTATGTGCTCTCTGGTGCCCGGCCCGGCCCCCGCCCCCGCCTCGTCCACCGGCTCGACAAGGATACCTCCGGCGTGCTGCTGGTCGCCGCGACACCGGGCAGTGCCGCCTATTTCTCCAAGCGCTTCTCCGGCCGGTCAGCGCGCAAGATCTATTGGGCGCTGATCACTGGCGTGCCTTCGGTCGATGATGGCCTGATCGAACTGCCGATTGCCAAGCAACCCGGCACCGGCGGCGAGAAGATGTATGTCGATGAATCCGACCAAGGCCAGCCCGCGCGCACCCGCTATCGCGTGATCGACCGCGCAGGCAATCGCGCCGCATGGGTGGAACTGCAACCTTTCACCGGCCGCACCCACCAGCTGCGCGTCCACATGGCGGCGATCGGCCATCCGATCGTGGGTGACGGCAAATATGGCGGACCTGAGGCCTTCCTCACCGGCACGATCAGCCGCAAGATGCACCTCCACGCGCGCCGTCTGATCATCGATCACCCCGATGGTACGCCGCTCGACATCACTGCCAGCCTGCCCGAGCACTTCGCCAATTCAATGGCGCAGCTGGGCTTTGACGAGGCCGATGGCGAGGCTCTGCCCGAACCGGTCCGCCTGCCCGAAAAGGAAGTGGAGAAAACCGCTGCCA
>CANGBE010000165.1 GCA_947451875.1 Sphingomonadaceae bacterium
CTCCTGAAAAGGGTGGAAATCAGTTGGCGGTGACAGCAGCCAGCTTCGCTGCCTCACGGTCACGAAGCATCTTGCGATGCACCTTGCCTGCCGGGTTCTTGGGAAGTTCATCGACGAATTCGACGATGCGCGGAAATTCGTGCTGGGCAAGGCGTTCGCGGGTGAAATCCTGCAGTTCCTTGACTAGTACATCGCTGCCTTCGCAGTTGGCGACGACAAAGGCTTTTACCACTTGTCCGCGCTGTTCATCCGGCACGCCGATGATGCCGCATTCGAGCACGTTTTCATGGCGCAGCATGGTGTTTTCGATTTCAACGGCAGACATTGTCCAACCGGCCGAGATGATCACGTCATCGGCGCGGCCGCAGTGATAGAAATAGCCGTCCTCGTCGATTTTTGCGCGGTCCTTGGTGGTCATCCAACCGGGTTCTTGTCCCTTTTGGGCACGCCACAACATTAGCTCGCCAATCTCGCCGGGATCGCAGGGGGTGCCGTCGGGGCGCTGAACTTCAAGTTTCTGTCCGGGAACAGCCTTGCCGAGTGAACCGGGCTTGACCTGAAAGTCAGGAGCGCCGGGGAAGTTGACCAGCACCACGCCGATTTCGGTCGTGCCGTACATCGAGCAGGCGGGGACCTTGAAATACTCGTCGATCCATTCAAGCGTCGCCGGATCGATCGGTTCGCCGGTGTAGGACAGTTTCTTGAAGTGGAAGTTGAAATCCGCTCCCTTTCCGCTGTTCTTCATCATGCGATAATGCGTCGCGGCGGCGCTCATGTTGGTGATGCCGTAATCGTCGAGCGCCTTCATCAGCCGCACCGGATCGAAGCGTCCGGCAAAAGTGCCGGTGGTCACGCCCATCGCCAGCGGGGCGAGCGTGCCGTGCCAGAGGCCGTGGCCCCAAGCGGGGCTGGAGGGGCAGAAGAATTCGTCGCCGGGACGAATGCCCGTGCCGTAAAGCGCCGCGAACATCAGCGTAACAAGCGTGCGGTGCGAATGCTTCACCGCTTCGGGCAGTTCCCGCGTGGTGCCGCTGGTGTACTGGAACACGGCCATGTCATTGGCCTTCGTCTTCGGCGTGTAGGTTTCCGGGTACTGCTTGATCACATCGAGCAGGCCATCATCGGCCACAACAACCCTCGGCAGACCGTTTTCGCCAATCGAGCCGCGAGCCAGCTCTGCTTTCTCGGTATTGGTGATCAGGATCGTCGGATTGCAATCGCCGACGCGCAGTTTCAGCGCATCGGGGCCGAACAGAGTGAACAGCGGAACCGAAATCGCGCCGGTCTGCATCGCGCCGAACAGGCAGACATAGAACGGCAGCGAAGGCTCAAGCATGAAGGCGATGCGATCGCCCTGCTGGATGCCCTGTGCATCAAGCCAATGCGCGAACTGTGCGGCACCGGCAGAGATCTGGTCGAAGCTCAGGATTTCATCGGAACCATCGGCATGGGCGATCCGCACAGCAGCGCGGCCCGAGCCATCGGCATGGCGGGTGATCGCTTCGTGCGCGATGTTGAGGTGCTCGCGGTCGCCATCAAACAGGTCCCACAGCGCGGCACCCGAGGCGTGCTCCAGAGCATCGGCATAGGAGGTGTAGTCAGTGAGTCTGGTCATGATGGGGCCGAATGGCAGATTGGGCTTGTTATTGCAAATACAGAATGATATTCAATATACAGAATGACAAAGCCCAACCCCTCTCCTGAACTCGCGCCCCAACTCAACAGGGCAGTCAAAGACAGCAAGGCCCCGGCGATCAGCCGGGCGGCGGCGGTTCTGCGGTTATTGGGCAAGAGCGAAAGTCCGCTCGGGCTGAACCTTGTGGCGCGGGAACTGGGGCTCAATCCCTCGACCTGCCTCTATGTTTTGCGCGCTTTGGTGGCAGAAGAGCTGGTTTCCTTCGATCCCGATACCAAACGTTATGCGCTAGCTTCAGGCGTGCTCACACTCGCGCGCGGCTGGCTGCAGCAGGATGAATTCTCCAGCCTTGCCCAAGGCCCGCTCGAAAGGCTCAGCCGCGATTTTGGCGTAACCATGCTCGGCGTGGAAATTTTCGGCATCGATCACATCATCGCGGTGGCCGTCGCGCAATCAGGCGCGGGATTTCAGTTGGCGACGCAGGTTGGCAGCCGTTTCCCCGCACTCATCAGCGCTACGGGACGCTGCATTGCGGCCTTTGGTGGTTATGGCGAGGCGCAGCTCAAGGCCCGCTTCGATACGCTGCGCTGGGATGATCCGCCCAGCTTTGCCGACTGGCTGAGCCAAGTGGAGCGGACCCGCGAAACTGGGCTGGGCGTGGATGAAGGCAATTACATCGATGGCGTTACCGTGCTCGCCGCGCCGGTGTGGCGGGTGCGGGGTCGGCCAAGCCATGCGTTGGTTGCTATCGGATTGAGCGCCGCGCTGAAGCGTGCGGGACTTCCGGAATTGCAGGATGCGCTCAAGGCCGCTGCACGCGAGTTGACGGTGAAGCTTGGCGGAGAGGCAGGCTAGATTGCAATAAGGTGGGAATTGTCCGCGCGATCCTTGGTCCGGCGGTCTGGTCCGGCCTCTTCGAATATCCGGCCATCAAGGATCGCATCGAACATCGCGGGATGCAGGGTTTCGCGGAATTCGCAGCCCAGCACGAAATCGCGCACCCAGGAAACCTTGGCGGATATCGGCGACAGGCCCGGGAGCTTGAGCCAGAACTCGTCGCCAACTTCGAGCTTATGGATGGCCCGGATCTTAAGTCCGTGGAGCGAGATATCGAGGATTGTGACGCGGCAGCGGCGACCTTTGTGGCCAAAGGTTACCTCGGCACGGAACAGGGCGCGCTTGCTGCGGCGGCGCCCAACTTCCTGATCCTGCTCGTTCTTATGCGCCATGCGCACCCCCAGTTTCCGGGCGCAACACAAGCTACAAGTTGCGCTGAAACAGAATACTGACAGCAAGTTTACAGCAGGTTACCAACGGATAACCATGGCAACCCACTAGATTACAAAGAAAAAGGGCGGGGAATGTCTCTCATTCCCCGCCCAAAGCTTAAATCTATATGGCTTGATCAGGCGGGATTAGCGCCGACGATCGCCTTGATTTCGATATATTCGGCGAAGCCATGTTCACCCCATTCGCGGCCATTGCCCGAGCGCTTGTAGCCGCCGAACGGTGCGTTGAAATCGAAGCCACCATTTACCCAGATCGCCCCGGTCCGCATCTTCCGTGAGACATCGCGCGCGACGTCAAGGTCTTCGCCTGAAACGTAACCGCCAAGGCCGAAGGTGCTGTCGTTGGCAATGGCAATGGCATCGTTGATATCCTTGTAGCCGATCACCACCAGCACCGGCCCGAAGATTTCCTCGCGGGCGATGACCATATCATTGTTGCCAACGAAAACGGTAGGCCGGACAAACCAGCCCTTATCGATGCCTTCGGGTCGGCCGAGACCGCCGGCGATCAACTGTGCGCCTTCGTCGATGCCCTTCTGGATGTAGTCCTGAATGATGTTGTACTGGCTCTTGGAAACCACCGGACCCATGGCGAAATTGCCGGTTGGATCGCCAACAGTAACGCCATTGGCGGCTTCAGTCGCAGCAGCAATAGCCTCGTCCATGCGGGAAGCCGGAACCAGCAGGCGCGATCCTGCCGAGCAGGTCTGGCCGGAATTGCCCATCATGCCGCCAGTCGCACCAGCAACATTGGCCGCCATCGAGGCATCATCGAGCACGATCCACGCGCTCTTGCCGCCCAGTTCCAGTCCAACCCGCTTGACCGTATCGGCCGCGTCCTTGGTGATCTGCACGCCAACCGGCTCTGAACCAGTGAATGAGATCATATCGACGTCCGGGTGAGTCGAAAGGTGGGTGCCGATCACCGAACCCTGACCCTGCACCATGTTGAACACGCCTGCCGGGGTTCCGGCATCGTGCAGGATCTCGGCGAGGATATGCGCCGAATAGGGCGCGAGTTGTGGCGGCTTGAGGATCATTGTGCAGCCGGTGGCGAGTGCTGGGGCAATCTTCACGCAGGTTTGGTTCATCGGCCAGTTCCAAGGCGTGATCAGCCCGCAGACACCGATCGGTTCCTTGCGGATCATCGTCGGGCCTTGAATTTCCTCGAACTTGAAGTTCTTGAGCACTTCCAGCGCGGTGCCGATGTGGCCTTTGCC
>CANGBE010000166.1 GCA_947451875.1 Sphingomonadaceae bacterium
AAAGCCAGCGCTGCGGCAACATGGAACGGAGCCCGATCGCCAAAGCCAGTTAGCAGTCCGCCGAGCGCTGGTCCGAAAACGAAGCCAAAACCAAAGGCCATGCCCATCAGGCCAAAGCTCGCGGCACGCTTTTCGGGCAGGGTAACGTCGGCGATATAGGAATAGGCGGCAGAATAGCTCGCACCGGCCATGCCAGCAGCCAGTCTGCCGAAGACTAGCCAGCCAAGGCTCGGCGCGAATCCTTGAATCGAATAGTCGATGGCCATTGCAAGAACGGCAATCAGTAGCACCGGGCGGCGGCCGAAACGGTCTGACAGGTTGCCGATGATCGGAGCAAAGAAGAATTGGGCGGTTGCATAACCTGCACCCAGCCACCCGGCGTAGACCGCCGCTTGATCAATGGTCATGTGACCCAGGTTCATGATCAGTTTCGGCAAGACCGGGATGACAATCCCGAAGCCGAGCATATCGATCAGAACAACGATGAAGACGAAACCAAACGAGGCGCGATGTTGCATGGGCTTTGGCGATCCAGTTGCTGTGGGGCCACGATAGTTTGGTTTTGCCCAAATGAAAACGACCGCCCGGCAGGGTGCCGGACGGCCGCTTTTCATGGGGTGTTGCTTAGGCGATTTAGCTGATCGCCGCGGTGAAAAAGATGCCGCTGGTTGAAGCAGCGATAATCACCGGCAACACGATGCTCAAAATGCTACGCATCTTGTTTCTCCTGTTGCGTTCGCGAATTTATTTCGCACTCGCAACATAACCATTTTAGTAGAGATTGCACACGCAAAGACTGCAAAGGCAGTTGCATGAAACGCAATCATTAAAAAGCGGCCACCTGATCGAACAGGTGGCCGCGTGGGCCCATGCGTCTGAAGGGGCCAGTTTAGTGAGGGGAAGGGAGGACCTTTCCCCCAGGGGGGGGCTCACAGAAGCGTAATGGCAAAGCCCAAAGAACTGGCCAAAATTGCCAGAATTACGCTGAAAAGGGTGTTGTTGCTCGTCATGTCATGTCTCCAATCACTGCGTCGGACTGGCGATTTGCTTGGCTGAAAAGTCCCGCAAATGCGCCGGTCTGCCGCTTTGTTACCCATATTAATATAGCGATGCTTACTATATGTCAAGCGGCAATAGGGGTGGCAGGTAAAAAAATTATTGCAGCGCAGCACAGAATGGCGCTTCCTTGTTGGGGATCAGGCTTTCGCCATGCTGGACAGGGCGCGCGCGGGCATTTATCGGCCTGCCATGAGCATCCAGCCCTCCGACTCCATCCTCATCGTCGATTTCGGCAGCCAGGTTACCCAGCTGATCGCCCGCCGCGTGCGCGAAGCGGGGGTCTATTCCGAAATAGCCCCGTTCAATTCCGCGGAAGAGGCCTTCCACCGGATGAAGCCTAAGGGGGTGATCCTCTCGGGCGGCCCAGCCTCGGTCACCGCCGAGGGCAGTCCTCGGGCGCCGCAATGCGTTTTCGATTCGGGGTTGCCGATTTTGGCGATCTGCTATGGCCAGCAAACGCTGTGCACCCAGCTGGGCGGCAAGGTTGAGGGCGGCCACGCTGCCGAATTTGGCCGCGCTGATGTTGAAATCCTGAAAGCCAGCCCGTTGTTCGACGGCTTCTGGGAAGTCGGCCAGCAATACCCGGTATGGATGAGCCACGGTGACCGCGTGACGCAGGCGCCTGATGGCTTCGAGATTATCGGCACCTCGCCCAATGCGCCTTTCGCCATCTGCGTGAACGAGGCCAAGCGATACTACACCACGATGTTCCACCCCGAAGTGGTGCACACGCCCGACGGGGCCAAACTGATCTCCAACTTCGTCCACAAGATCTGCGGCCTCGCCGGTGATTGGACCATGGCCGAATTCCGCGCGACGAAGATCGCCGACATTCAGGCTCAGGTCGGCAAGGGCCGGGTGATCTGCGGGCTTTCGGGCGGTGTCGATTCGGCAGTTGCTGCCGTGCTGATCCATGAGGCGATCGGCGAACAGCTGACCTGCGTATTTGTCGATCACGGACTGCTGCGGCTCAACGAGCGCAAGCAGGTCGAGGATCTGTTCCGCGATCACTACAACATCCCTCTGGTCACCGTCGATGCCGAGGCGCGCTTCATGGCTGGCCTCGCAGGAGAGACCGACCCCGAGAAGAAGCGCAAGTTCATCGGCGGCGAATTCATCAATGTGTTTGAGGAAGAGGCGAAGAAGATTGGCGGAGCCGATTTCCTCGCGCAGGGCACGCTCTATCCCGATGTGATCGAGAGCGTCTCCTTCACCGGCGGCCCTTCGGTTACCATCAAGAGCCACCACAACGTCGGCGGTCTGCCGGCGCGGATGAACATGCAGCTGGTCGAACCCTTGCGTGAGCTGTTCAAGGATGAAGTCCGCGCGCTGGGCCGCGAACTTGGCCTGCCCGAGATATTCGTCGGCCGTCATCCCTTCCCCGGACCGGGCCTCGCCATCCGCATCCCTGGCGAAGTGACCAAGGAACGCTGCGACATCCTGCGCCTTGCCGATGCCGTCTATCTCGACGAGATCCGCAAGGCCGGGCTCTATGACGAGATCTGGCAGGCCTTCGCCGTGCTGCTGCCGGTCAAGACCGTCGGCGTGATGGGCGACGGCCGCACCTACGACAACGTCTGTGCCTTGCGTGCGGTGACCAGCACCGACGGCATGACCGCCGACATCTACCCCTTCGAAAGCCAGTTCCTCAGCCGCTGCGCCACACGGATCATAAACGAGGTGAAGGGCATCAACCGGGTGGTCTATGACTATACGTCAAAGCCGCCGGGGACGATTGAGTGGGAATAGCTTTTATTCCGTAAACCATTGATATTGCTGTGTTTTGTATTTACAAAGTCACAGCAAAGTTTGTGGTTTTCCAAGCATTTGCGGTTGTCATTTGCAAAGAAAGTTGCAAGTTTAGCGTCCTATTGCAAATCATAGGACGCTTTCTTGGCACGAGCATATCGAAAACCGGTTTCTGCGACCATTCAACAAGAACACGACATCTTCGATGGCGCGGCTAAAATCCTACGAAACAAGGCGTCTGGCGATGTGTGGCAGTTTCGTATGTGGATACCGGAAGAACAAAAATACGTCCGCAAAACTCTGAAAACCCGTGACATGCAAACTGCGTTAGAACGCGGCAAAGCCTTGTATGCAATCGGATCACATCTGCCAACGATCCGTCTGCGTTCGTGATCATCGACCATTCGAGTGATGCAACTTCCTTTGCTCGCCCAGATATGGATTTTTCCAGCCCAATTGCCATGGCTAGCGCTACCAGCGAAATCGGACGGCAATCAGCCATGGTGGCAACAATCGACGTATTCTGGCTTCTATGTCTCTTCTCTATCGCAGCCATTCCGCTAGTGCTGGCTATGCGCAACCAAAAACTGGGTCAAACCGCGTCCGTTGTCGAAACTGCTCATTGATGCCCATTTCGCAGCAGCCAACAAAGGGCTGCAGAGCCGCATCTTTCGGCGAAACGTGGCGTCCGCACGATCAAGCCAATGGAAAAGCATTTGCCTAACTACATTTTTCGCATAGGAATTAGGCGACAAACTTTTGTCGTTTCAGGAGAATAGTATGACTGCCCGTATTGGCAAATTGCTTGCAGCAGGCTTGGCTGCATCGCTGGCACTCAGTGGCTGCGCCACGACAGGATCTGTCAAGCGCGCGCAAGGCACAGCCGACCAAGCGCTTGCTCAGGGTCAGACTGCCCATGATGCAGCACGTAAAGCTCAGAGCAGCGCTGATGACGCCGCCAACGCAGCACAGCGCGCGCAATCTTCAGCCGATGCCGCTGGCAATACTGCACAGGGTGCCTATGCCGCTGCTCAAAACGTGGCTGACAGTGCCCGCAGCAATCGCAGCCAGATAGACAAGCTCGTGCTAAGGGTTAAGCGCCTTGAACGTCAGCATTGGTTGATGACACACCGTCATCATCGCGCCAAGCACCGTCACGCCAAGTAACGGTTTGCGGCTTAGTGCCTGACGTCACCGTCACCCAACAACCAACCGACACGCATCCTCACTGACCTCGATATACCGCTGCGTCATCTGAAGGCTGCTATGCCGTGCAAGCGCCTGGACATCACGAAGACTCCCGCCAACACTGCTGATTTTACGTGCCCACCGTGTG
>CANGBE010000167.1 GCA_947451875.1 Sphingomonadaceae bacterium
AAACCGCGACAGATGGTTGATTAGACGGGCCAGAAAAAACATCCGAGCTTCAAACAACCAATGCGCGATCCGGTGCATTCCCACCGCTATGATGCCTGGATAAAGCAGGACTTCCCACCGCGATCGGGGAGCCGGATCTCGCGCTTTTATCGAGTCGAGATAGTCGATCAAACTGTTAAACATCGCCAGTAATTGTTCCCTATTCGAACCTTCAAAGCAAGCGGGGTTGCTTTTCGCTTGCCAGTTCTTCGATCGCTTCGCGCCAGATTGCCAGTGACGGAGCTTGCTTGCGTTCAAGGCTTAGCCGGTCGATTGTGCCAACTAGCCGCTCGACCTCCAGATGGGAACGCTCGACGCGCGGGACAAGATAGCTTGCTGCATCAGGGCCCAGCGCCAGTCCAAGCATCTCAGCATGGACGGCAATTAGTTCCGCCATCATGGCATCGTCTGGCTCGCCAATTTCCAGATGGAGCGCGGCGGCCATGCGTGATGCTAGATCCGGTAGCGTAATATTCCAGCCTCCATCGGCAGCGTTGGCGACAATCAGAAGAGGGCGACCGCTTTCCTGCACACGGTTCCAGCGATGGAACAGCTCTGCCTCGTCCAGCTTGTCGGCATTGTCGATGACTTCGCCCGCGCTGCTTTCGGCAAACCACCGGCCTAAAAGCGATTTCCCCGAACGCGGAGGGCCAAACAGCAGCGCCGTGCGGAATGGCCACCCTGCCACCTGCCCCAGCGCCTCGATCACTTGGGAATTTGCCGAACCCACAACAATACGTGCAGGTTGGGCCTCAGCGCAAGAGCCGAGCGGTAACGGAATTTGTCGCATGGAAATCAGCGCCGGATGCTGAGCGCATTGCTGCCGCTCGAAACCGACCAGCCACGCGCGCGAAGGGCATCGCGGAGCTCCTCGATGGAGCCGGCAAAGCTGACACGCATCACCGAAGTACCGCCCATGGCAAGGCTGGTGGTCGATGCACCGCGAACGCCTGGAACACTGCGCACCGAAGCCAATGCAGTATCAACAGCGCGGGCATCGGGCGAGGTGAACTGCACGGTAATCGCTGATACCTTGGCCTCGGTGGCTGGCACCGGCACAGCCACAGGCGCTGGCGTGGTTCCGGGAAGCGCAGGAACCGTGGGGCTGGCCAGAGGATCGGCCGTTGCGGCCTCATTCTTCGCAGCGGCGGCGATAATGGCCGCCAGTTGCGGATCGAGCTGTTGTGATGCCCGCAACGAGGCATCAGGCTTCAGCTGACCCTTCAGCAATGCATCGTTGTAGAGCGCATCAGTTCGCTTAACCGCCTCATCGAGCATGGCGGGCAGGCCATCCTCATTGTTCGCGGTCAGTTCAAATGTGCCTATTAGGTCTCGATCCGGGCCATAGCGCGCCGAAAAATAGCCCTTCACCGGGCCACCCGGCCATTGCCGCTCCAGTCGCGCCTCTGGGATAAGTATGTCCGATGCTTGAAACTGGCCCAGAATATTCCCCCACCAACTGCGGCTGCGACGGGTGATCTGCCCCGCAGTAATGAACAATGAGTCTCCACCGCCGCCGGAGGGGCGCACATAGTCAATGCCGCTGGCCGAAGGATTGAAACGCGCCCAAGCCGCCTGCCAGGGTCCGCGCACTTCATAAACCTGCGCAACACCACCCGACCACACGACAGGAATGGTCAGCAGGGGGGCCGAACGGGAGACTGCCGTGGTGTCTCCGGTGCCGACATATTGCCCCGCCCGGCTCCGATCAAACACCACGCCCAACTTGGCGATATAGCGGTGCGGGCCAATCTGCTCCCGCTCAACGATGATTGCTGTGACCAGCGATTCGATATCCGCATCGCTCATCGCCGGGCCGCCGAGCTTGGCCCAGGCCAGTTTGCGAGCTTCGGCCCAGGCAGCGTCTCGCGCCTCCATCGGGGTCTTACCGGATTTGTTAACCTCGAGACCCGAAACCTGAATGTCATGGCTAGCCGCAACGGCAGCAATGCCGCGATCACTCTCGATCTGAGCAATCAATCGCTCGCCGCCGACCAAAATCAGCGCCAGTCCCGCCAGCCCGGCAAAGCACAGCGCCGCAATGGCTAGGGTGCCACGCGCTGTTGCCTTAGGGCTTTGGGAAATCGTGATTGTTGTCATCGGGGAAAACCATAGCCCTATTGCCCAATCATCCGTGGAAATCCAAGCGCGAAAAGGCTAGTGCGCCCATCCATGTCAGACAACACTTCAAAACCGAGCTACTCCTACGCACAGGCCGGCGTTTCGATCGCCGCCGGAAATGCGCTTGTCAAAGCCATCGCGCCACTTGCGAAGGCGACCGCTAGGCCAGGTGCCGACGCGGAACTGGGCGGTTTTGGGGGCTTTTTCGATCTCAAGGCAGCTGGGTACAAGGACCCGCTGCTGGTTGCAGCCAATGACGGTGTCGGCACCAAGGTCAAACTGGCGATTGATTTTAATCGGCATGACAGAATCGGGCAGGACCTTGTCGCCATGTGCGTCAACGATCTGATCGTGCAGGGCGCCGAGCCGCTGCTGTTCCTTGATTACTTCGCCACCGGAAAGCTCGACAATGGCATCGCCGAGCGTGTGGTCGCCGGGATCGCTGACGGCTGCAAGCTGGCCGGATGCGCGCTGATCGGTGGCGAAACGGCGGAAATGCCGGGAATGTATGCCGCAGGCGACTATGACCTTGCCGGTTTTTGCGTAGGCGCGGTTGAGCGCGGTGAGCAGCTAACAGGCGACAAGGTTGCTGCAGGCGACGTCCTGATCGGCCTTGCCAGCTCGGGCGTCCATTCCAACGGTTATTCGCTGGTGCGCCGCCTTGCGGCTGACAAGGGCTGGAAGCTTGATCGCCCTGCCCTGTTCGATGCCGACCGTCTGCTGATCGATCATCTGATCGAGCCTACGCGCATTTACGTGAAGAGCCTGCTCCCGGTGATTCGTTCGGGTCGCGTGCACGCCCTCGCCCACATGACCGGTGGCGGTCTGCTAGAGAATGTTCCGCGCGTTTTGCCCAAGGGCCTGCACGCGCGCATTGATGCCGGAGCATGGGAGCAGCCGCGGCTGATGGCCTTCCTGCAGGCGCAAGGGAACATCGAGCCTGAGGAAATGGCGCGCACCTTCAACTGTGGCGTCGGCATGGTTCTCGCCGTCGCGGCAGACGATGTGGCGAGCGTGACGGCTGATCTCGGCGCGGCGGGTGAAACGGTCTATGTCATCGGCAGCATTGAAGCGGGTGAGCGTGGCTGCACGGTTACTGGCGATGCCGAAGTCTGGTCTGCCCGCGCCAACTGGGAAGCTTCCCACCTTGCTTGAACGGGCGAAGGTTGCCGTGCTCATTTCGGGCAGCGGCACCAATATGGCGGCGCTGCTCTATGCCAGTCGCGCTGAAGATTGCACGTACGAGATCGTGCTCGTCGCAGCCAATGATCCGGAAGCTAAGGGTCTGGCCCTGGCCGCTGCCGAGGGCGTGCCGACCTTCGCGCTCAGTCACAAGGGCATGGCCCGCGCCGATCACGATATGGCCATGGACGCAGTAATCCGGGCGAGCGGCGCGGACTATGTCGCGCTGGCCGGGTACATGCGCATCCTGACGCCAGAATTTGTTTCCGGCTGGGAAGGACGAATGCTCAACATCCATCCCTCGCTCCTGCCGAAATACCCCGGCCTACACACCCATGACCGCGCTCTGGAAGCTGGCGACAGCTACGGCGGCTGCACGGTCCATCTTGTCACCGCAGAGCTGGACGATGGACCGATGCTCGGCCAGACGGCGGTGGCGATCCTTCCCGGCGATACGGCAGTCAGCCTTGCCGCGCGGGTGCTGATTGCCGAGCACCAGCTTTATTCGCGCTGCCTTGCCAAGCTGGTCACAGAGGAGAGGTCGCCCGAAAGGCTGTTGGCAAAGGTGCGCGAACTTGCGCTGGCCCTGCCCGAGAGCGACGAGGTTATCAGTCACGGCATGCCTTGCTTCGGCGTGATCAAGGGCAAGAAATTCGCCTATGTCAGCCACGATCACCATGGCGATGGCAAGCTGGCGGTGCTGGTCAAGATCAGCGGGCTCGACGAACAGCAGCAGCTGATCGAAATGGACGAGGCGCGCTATTACC
>CANGBE010000168.1 GCA_947451875.1 Sphingomonadaceae bacterium
CAGCCGACGACATCATTATAGCCGACCTGAAATTCGATCCAAATTCGATTACTGTTGTAGCCAGTGGCAATCAGATCAAGCTCTCTGAAACTGGACAATCTCTCAGCGTTATCGGTGCAACCGAACTCAGCTCTGTTCAAGGCCCCGATCTCACCCGCTCGCTCGAACGTTTGCCCGGCGTCACCATCACCCGCAACGGCGGCATCGGCAACTTCACTAGCCTGCGGGTGCGCGGCGCGGATGCCGAGCAGTTGCTGGTGCTGGTCGATGGCGTGCGGGTTGCCGATCAGGCCTCACCAGCGGGTGGCTATGACCTTGGCGGGTTGATGTCTGGCGGCGTGGCCAAGATCGAACTGCTGCGCGGATCGAACTCGGTGGTCTGGGGCAGTCAGGCGATTGGCGGCGTGCTCGCAGTTTCAAGCAAGGCGCTGAACGGCGTTGAAGCCAGCGTCGAATACGGATCGCGAAACAGCGTCGATGCCAATGCCAGCGCGGGGATTTGTGGCAACAGCTTTGGCGTCACCATGAACGGCGGCTACACCCGTACCGACGGCATCTCGACCGCCGCCCTAGGCACCGAACCAGACCCGTTCCGCCAATGGCACATCGGCGGCCGCGGGCATTTGGAAGTCTTGAGCGGCCTAACTGCCACGCTAACCGCGCGCTATGCCGACGCGAAGCTATCAATCGATGGTTTCCCGGCTCCCAACTACACTTTCGCGGATACGCCGGAATACCAGACCTCCCGCGAGGCATCGGGCCGGGCAGGGCTGGAATACCAAGCGGAAAATTTCAGCCTGATCGCAGGCTTAGCCATCAGCGACACCCGCCGCGCTTACTTCGATCCGACATTCGGCACCGCGCCCAATTACGAAACCTTCGGCCGCAGCGAGCGCGCCGAACTGAACGGCCATGCCGATTTGCCCTCTGATTTTACGCTCGATTTCGGCGCGGACACCGAATGGAGCCGATTCCATTCCAGTTTCGATCCCGTCCACAGCGCGCGGCTTTCGAGCGGTCATGCCCTGTTGGGCTATCACGGGGACGGGCTGAACCTCTCGGGCGGCGTGCGCTTGGATGATGACTCGCGCTTTGGCTCGCACTGGACCTTTGGCGCAAACGGTTCCTATCAGATCGCGGGCGGCTGGCGGGTTCGCGCGAGTTACGGCGAGGGCTTCAAGGCGCCGACGCTGTTCCAGCTGCTGTCGGACTATGGCAATCTCTCCCTGCGCCCCGAAACCAGCCGCAGCTTGGATGCGGGTATCGAGAAGGGGGACCGCAACGGCACACTCCACTTTGCCGCGACCCTGTTTCGGCGCGACAGCAAGGACCTGATTGATTTCGTCTCGTGCTTCGGTTTGAGCGTCGGCATTTGCACCAATCGCCCCTTTGGCACCTACAATAACATCAACCGCGCCCGCGCCGAGGGGTTTGAGATGGAAGGCGATGTGAAGCCGGCCGACAACCTGAGTTTCCACGCCGCCTATAGCTACGTGAAGGCGGTCAATCGCGGCAGCGGCAAGGACCTCGCTCGCCGCCCGCGCCATGCGGTTTCGGTAGCGGGAGACTGGACCACGCCGCTGGCCGGACTGGCATTGGGGGCCGATCTGCGGATGGTTTCGGGCAGCTATGACGATGGCGGGAACTTCACCCGACTCGATGGCTATGCCCTTGTTACCTTGCGCGCCTCGCTGCCGGTGGGTGAGGCTTTCGAGCTATATGGCCGTGTCGAGAACCTCGGCGGCGTCCATTACCAGACTGCCGCTGGATACGGCACTGCCGGACGCAGCGCCTTTGTTGGTGCGAGGGCCAAGTTCTGAAACGGCTTGGTGTCTTGATCGCGCTGGTGATGGGGTCTTGCGCCCCGGCACCGCGCGGTCATGCGCCAGCGGCGCAGCCTGGGATCGTCAGCCTCAACCCCTGTACCGATGCGGTGCTGGCTGAGGTTGCCGATCCGGGCCAGTTGCTCGCCCTATCAAGCTACAGCCGCGATCCAGCATCGAGTTCGATGGACCTCGCCTTGGCGCGCCGGCTGCCTTCGACCAATGGCTCGGTGGAAGAGGTCATGGCGCTGCAGCCCGATCTGGTGCTGTCCGGTAGCTATACCGCGCCAGCCACACGACAGGCCTATTCCCGATTGGGCCTGCGACTGGAGAAATTCGGCATTGCCTCGACCGTGGCCGAGAGCGAGGCACAGGTGCGGCGTATCGCTTCGCTGGCAGGCCACCCTGAGCGCGGCGAGGCGCTGGTGGCGCGGATCGAGGCGGCTTTGGCCAGCGCTGCTCCGCCCAAAGCCGTTGCGCCAATCCCTGCGGTTATCTGGGAATCAGGCGGTATTGTCGCCGGGAATGACACCCTGATCGCCGACCTGCTCCGCCGCACCGGCTTCACCAATTTCGCCGCCGCACGCGGGATGGGGCAGGCGCAGGTGTTGCCGCTTGAACGGATGCTGGCTGAACCGCCGCAAGTGATCTTCGCTGCCGGGAACGCTTATGCGGAGGAGGACCGGATGTTGGCCCATCCGGCTTTGGCGGGGCTGAAAGATGTGCGCCGTGCGCGGCTCGATCCGGCCTTGCTGTGGTGCGGTGGGCCGACGATCGAGCAGGCTGCGGCGCGCCTGAGGGCAGTGAGGAGCGCGCATTGACCCGCCTCAACCTCACCCTTTTGATCCTACTCGCAATCGCGGTTCCGCTGTCCTTGCTGGCAGGCCAAGTGTGGATTGATCCGCTCCACCCGGCGCTGCCCAACGCCGCGACCATCCTGATGCAGCTGCGGCTGCCGCGAGCGATTCTTGCGCTGGCGGTTGGCGGCGGGCTGGGCGCGGCGGGGGCGGCGATGCAGGGCTATCTGCGCAACCCTCTCGCCGATCCCGGGCTGTTCGGCATAGCGCCCTGCGCGGCGCTGGGGGCGGTGCTCTCGTTCTGGACGGGGTTTGCTGCCTCGGCCTTTACCCTGCCGCTGTTCGCCCTGCTGGGAGCGGGATCGGCGATGGCTGTGCTCGGCCTGATCGCTGGACGCGACGGCGGCATGGCGACCTTTACCCTTGCGGGCATGATGCTCGCGAGTCTGGCAGGGGCTTTGATGAGCCTTGCCATCAGCCTTTCGCCGACGCCGTTTGCGCTGTCCGAAATCGTCACCTGGTTGATGGGCGCGCTGGCGGACCGGTCGTGGCGCGATGTGTGGATTGCCGTGCCGGGGGCGCTGCTGGGGATAGTATTGTTGCGATCAGCTGGCCGCGGGCTTGATGCGCTTTTGCTGGGTGAAGCGGTTGCCCGCTCGCTCGGTATCGATCCGCAACGCCTGCAATGGCTGCTGATTGCAGGCGTTGGCCTTACAGTCGGCAGCGGCGTCGCGGTGGCCGGGATCATCGGCTTTGTCGGACTGGTGGTGCCACATCTGGTGCGCCCGCTGACCGACCGGCGACCTTCGCAGCTCATCATACCGAGCGCACTGGCGGGAGCCTTGCTGCTGCTCTGCGCTGATGTTGTTTGCCGCCTGATCCCCTTGGCGGGTGGCGAACTGCGGCTGGGCATCGCGCTCAGCCTAATCGGCGCGCCGTTTTTCCTGATGCTCCTGCTGCGAATGCGGCGCGGGGTGAGCGGTGACGGGGGCTGGGCATGATCCTGTCGGCTCAAAACCTTGGTCTCGAAGGACGCCTGAAAGGCATTTCCTGCTCGCTCGCTTCGGGCAGGATTACGGCCATCTGCGGGCCGAATGGTGCGGGAAAATCGAGCCTTCTGGCCTGCCTTGCTGGTCTGCTGGAGCAAGAGAATGGCGAAGTCAGCCTTGATGGCAAACCGCTCTTATCAATGCGTCCCAGCGCCCGCGCACAAGCCATCGGCTACTTGCCGCAGGTGCCCCAAGTCGCATGGGATGTCAGCGTCGAAACACTGGTCGCCCTTGGCCGGGTCCCTTGGCCGGGGGGCGGCGGCAGCGCAGAGGTTGAAAACGCTCTCGCCGCGATGGATCTCATCGCGTTGCGTCATTGCCCTCTGTCAAAGCTGTCTGGCGGCGAACGCGCGCGAGCGTTGCTGGCGCGGGTGCTGGCGGGGGAGCCGCAGTGGCTGCTTGCCGATGAGCCGCTGG
>CANGBE010000169.1 GCA_947451875.1 Sphingomonadaceae bacterium
GACGTTCGGGGTCGGCACGCGGATCGACGAACCGTCGAGCTTGCCCTTCAGATCGGGGAGAACTTCCCCAACGGCAACGGCGGCACCGGTGCTGGTGGGGATCATGTTCATCGCGGCAGCGCGGGCGCGGCGCGGATCGCTGTGGATCTGGTCGAGGATCTTCTGGTCGTTGGTGTAGGAATGGATCGTGGTCATGAGACCACGCTCGATACCTATCGTTTCATGCAGAACCTTGGCCATCGGTGCGAGGCAGTTGGTCGTGCACGAAGCATTCGAAACGATCGTGTGATCGGCGGTCAGCTTGTCGTGGTTCACACCGTAAACAACCGTCAAATCAACGCCCTTGGCCGGGGCTGAGATCAGCACACGCTTGGCGCCGGCATCGAGATGCTTCTGCCCACCTTCGCGGTTGGTGAAAAAGCCGGTGCATTCAAAAGCGATATCGACGCCGTTTGCCTTGTGCGGCAGATTGGCGGGATCGCGCTCGGCAGTGACGTGTATACGCTTGCCGTTGATGATCAGGTCATTGCCGTCGACTTCGACTGTGCCATTGAATGGGCCGTGGACCGAATCGCGCTGGAACAGGCGGGCATTGGCCTTGGCATCTGCCAGATCGTTGATCGAAACCAGTTCGAGCCCGCAGTCCGGACGCTCAATAATTGCGCGAGCCACATTGCGGCCGATGCGCCCGAAACCGTTGATTGCAACCTTGGTCGCCATGTCAAAAACTCCTGTCAGTTAGCCAGTTTAGCTGTGATTTGCGGCACAATCTTCGCCGCGGTAAGTCCGAAGTGATCGTAAAGCTGGTCGATCTTGCCTGAGGCACCGAAGGTGTCGATGCCGATGTTCAGGCCGTCATTGCCGGTAAGCGATTGCCAGCCAAGGGTAACGCCGGCTTCAATCGAAACCTTGAGCGCAGAAGCTGGGAGCAAGTCCGCGCGATAAGCCGCATCCTGAGAAGTGAAGCGTGACCAGCTGGGCATGGAAATCACGTCAGCGCCAATGCCATCTGCCTCAAGCGCATCGCGGACATCGCAGGCAATCGACACTTCAGAGCCGGTGGCGATCAGCACGACCTTGCGTGCAGCCGTGGCAGCGCGCAGTCGGTAGGCACCCATGGCGCTCAGCATTTCGCCATCGCTGCGGAGCTGGGGTAGGTTCTGACGGGTCAGCGCCAGCACGCTCGGCTTGTCTGCATTCTGTAAAGCGAGCGCCCAGCACTCGGCTGTTTCGATGATATCGGCCGGACGGAATACTTCGAGGTTCGGGATCAGCCGCATCGACATGATGTGTTCGATCGGCTGGTGCGTCGGGCCGTCTTCGCCGACGCCGATCGAATCATGCGTCAGCACATAGATTACTCGCGCCTGCTGGATTGCCGAAAGGCGGATCGCGTTGCGGCAATAGTCGGAGAACACCAGGAAGGTGCCGCCATAGGGGATGACCCCGCCGTGCAGCGCCATGCCGTTCATCGCCGCCGCCATGCCGAATTCGCGGATGCCGTAGGAGATGTAGCGGCCACCATAGCTCTCGGCATTGAGCGGGCCGGTTGCCTTGGTGCGGGTCAGGTTCGATCCGGTGAGATCGGCCGAGCCGCCGACCATTTCGGGCACCAATGGCGTCAGCACCTCAAGCGCCATTTCCGACGACTTGCGCGTGGCGACAGATTGCGATTGGTCGAGCCATGCCTTGAAGGTTGCAGCCGCCTCGTCACCCGAAGGCAATTCACCCGCCATCCGGCGCGAGAATTCTGCAGCCTGTGGAGCAGATGCAAGGCGCGCTTCCCATGCTGCGCGAGCCTGTGACCCACGTGCACCGGTTGCTTGCCAGTCTGCAGCAATGTTGGCGGGGATCTCGAATGCAGGGGCGGACCACCCCATATCGGCCCGGGCAGCAGCGATTTCCTCGGCTCCGAGCGGCGCGCCATGGACATTATGCGTGCCCTGCTTGTTGGGAGCGCCCTTGCCGATGATCGTCCGGCAGGCGATCAGCGATGGACGATCATCGAGCAGCGCTGCGTCAATCGCGCGCTCAATCTCGCCAACATGGTGGCCGTCGCAGCTTTCGGTGTGCCAGCCAGATGCCTGATAACGCGCAAGAATATCCTCGCTGGTCGAAAGGTCGGTCGATCCGTCGATGGTGATGTGGTTGTTGTCCCACAGCACGATCATTCGGCTGAGCTTCAGGTGCCCGGCCAGACCGATGGCTTCGTGATTGATGCCTTCCATCAGGCAGCCGTCGCCAGCCACCACCCACGTGCGGTGATCGACCAGATCATCGCCGAACTGCGCATTTAGGTGCCGCTCTGCCAGCGCCATGCCCACAGCCATGGCAAGCCCCTGACCCAATGGGCCAGTGGTGCATTCCACGCCCGGAATGTGCGTATTCTCTGGATGTCCTGCACAAGGGCTGCCAAGCTGACGGAAATTGCGAATTTCTTCCATCGTCGGGCTGGCAAAGCCAGTCAGGTTCAACAGCGAATAGACCAACATCGATCCGTGACCTGCGGAAAGCACAAAGCGATCACGATCAGGCCACTTGGGCGCGGCTGGATCGAACTTTACATACTTTGAATAGAGCACGGTAGCCACATCAGCCATGCCCATCGGCATGCCAGGGTGTCCGGAATTGGCCGCTTGGACCGCGTCCATGGACAGAGCTCGGATGGCATTAGCCATCGGGCCTAGGCGGGCGGGATCTAGGGTCATTAGCAAGGTCTCCGGCGCGGTACGCAGAACAGGTGCGATTCGGGATGCGGCCCTTTTGCTGCTAGGCCTTCTCCCGTCAAGGCAAGCGGGGGAATAGTCACGCATTTGGCGCGCACATCTTCTTTGCTTTGCGCAAGGCAAATTTTGGGTTAGCCAACCGTCAGGACGGGGCAAATGGCATGACAGGTCAAAGAGTAAGCCAGGCATTGGCGCGGATTGAGGCGGCAGCAGCTCGCATTGAGGCGGCAGCGGCAAAAGGCGGCGGCGGGGATTCAGCGCTTGTTTCAAGGCACAATGCCTTGCGCGAAGCTGTAACCCATTCGCTGCGTGATCTGGACACACTCATTGATGGAGCTTCACGATGAGCAATGTCGATCTTTCCATTGGCGGCCGCGAATTCAAGGTTTCGTGCAGCCCCGGTGAAGAAGGGCATATTGCCGAGCTTGGTCGAATGATTGATTCCAAGGTTTCGGGCATGGGCATGGCAGGCCAAAGCGAAGGGCGCATGCTGCTTTTTGCCTCGCTGCTGCTCGCTGATGAGGTCCACGAGAAGCAAAGTCGCGGTGATGGTGCATCGGATGCCCCTGCCCCCGCTGCAGAAATCCCTGAATTGGCTGAAAAGCTCGAATCAATCGCCTCTGCACTGGAAAGATGCGCGCTTGCCCTTGAGGCCTGAGCTCGGAAGGCCTACATGAGGACTTGACGGGTACTGCCCGGTACGAACCGACAGAACATCCCTGAGGCTATAACCAATCCTATTGGGGGCTGTCCCTGGTTGAACCCTGGTTCGGCACACATGGTCCCCACCTGACGTGAACGCGTCGGTGGATTTCCCCGGCAACGGCCCATGGTGGTCCCGTCACCTTTTTGCCAGGAGCGCGCGCGTGATCGACAAGAAGTTACTGCGCGAGAAAATGCGCGATGCGCGGCGAGCCTACGTTGCTGAACTGCCCGAAGTGACACGCGCCCTCATCCTGATGCGCCCACCTGCCCCCGTGGCCGAGATGGTTCCGGAAGGCAGCGTGGTCGGGCTCTATCATGCAATTCCGGTCGAAGCCCCGACTGGCGGCTATGCCCGCTGGTTTCACGAAAATGGCCGCACAGTTGCCCTGCCCGCCTTTGATGACCGCGATTCCCCGATGCACTTTCGCCGGTGGCATGATCCGCTTGCTGGTGATGACCTTGCAGAAGGTCCATTTGGCCTGCAACCCGGCGATGATGCGGAACGCGTAACCCCTGATGTCGTCCTGGTTCCGCTGATCGCCTTCACCGCCGATGGCCAAAGACTAGGCCAAGGCGGCGGACACTATGATCGCTGGCTTGCTGATAACCCTGTGCCCTGCATTGGCCTTGCTTGGGATATGCAAC
>CANGBE010000170.1 GCA_947451875.1 Sphingomonadaceae bacterium
AACGAGGATCAGCAGGCCTTTCGGACAAGTCTCTGCTCTTTCCTCGATGCAAATCTGCCCGATGACTGGGAAAGGTTCTCGCAACATGGCCCGGCAAGCCCGGCGCTAACGAGGTTTGCCGCTGAATTCTGCCGCAAGCTGGCCGATAACGGTATGCTGTTTCCGCACTGGCCCAAGGAACATGGCGGGCAGGGACTCGATCCCTGGCATCAGCAGCTTCTCGCCGAAGTCATGTGGGAATATGGCGAGCCGCGCGGCGGGCAGTACATGAACGTCAACTGGATCGGGCCGACGCTGATGCGCTATGGCACCGAAGCACAGCAGGCGAAATATCTGCCGCAGATAGCCAAGGGCGAAATGCTGTGGTGTCAGGGTTTTTCGGAGCCGGACAGCGGATCGGATCTTGCGAGCCTGCGTACCCGCGCGGTGCTTGATGGCGGTGTGTATCGGGTCAACGGTCAGAAGATCTGGACAAGCTATGCCGGCCTTGCCGACACCTGTTTCCTGCTGACCCGCACCAGCGATGATCGCAAGCGCGGCATCACGATCCTGCTGGTGCCGATGGACACGCCGGGCATCACCGTGCGCCAAATCCCCAGCCTGATCGGCGAGGGGGATATCCACGAGGTATTCTTTGACGATGTCGAAGTGCCTGTGGGCCAGCGCTTCGGCGAAGAGGGTCAGGCGTGGGAGATCATCGGTTTCTCGCTAACCAACGAGCGGCTTGGTATCCCGCGCTATCATCTGGCGCGCACTGCGCTTGATCGTGCGGTGGAGATATTGAAGGCCAACGGCGGCTGGCGCGGCGAAACGGTGAAGATCGAGGCGGCGCGGGCTGCTGCGATGTGCGAAGCAGCGCGAACTGCCAACTACGCCATTGTCCAGAAACGCGTCGAGGGCTTGGCCGTGGGGCCGGAATCGAGTTCAGCGCGCTATGCCACAGTGCAGGCCGAACGAACGGTTTGCGAATTCGTCGCCGAATATGTGCCCGAAGCGCTGGCCGATGCCTCGCCCTACCTCAAGATGCACCATCAGCGAGGGATCGTTGCCGGGATCGCCTCGGGCGCGGCGGAGATTCAGCTGAATATTATTGCCGGCGATGTGCTTGAATTGCCCCGGGAGCCACGCTGATGGACCTCGCTCTTTCCGACGACCAGCGCCAGATCCTCGATTTCCTCGACGGCCTGACGCGCCCCTATGCCTCGGTGCCGATGCACGATTGCTCGCTGGCGCTCACCAGCGATGCGCTTGAAGTTGAGCTGACTGAGGGCGGCTTCCTTGATGTTGCGGCGTTGGATGAACTGGGGCCGGTTACGGCGGCGCTGGTAATCGAACGGCTGGCGCGGCTGCCCTTTGCCGTTGAGGCAGCGGCTTCGGCCTTGCTGCGGATTGCGCTCGATCCAGAATTGCCGCGTCCGGTGTGTCTGGTGGAAGCTGGAAACCTCTCGCGCCCGGTGCGCTATCTGAAGCCCGGCGCGACTGTCATTGTCGTGGGTGATGATGTGCGAAGCTTCACGGCGGGTGAGGTTGATGTCCGGGAAATTACCGATGAACCGCTCTATGCCTATCCGCTGGCCTACCTAAAAGGCGTGCCTGCCGATGCTCGCCAGCATGACATATGTCCCGACGAAGCCCGCCGCCTGTGGCGTGTTGGACTTGCGGCTGAAACGTCCGGGTTGCTTGCTGCGGCGCTGGACAGCGTCAAGATTTACACCTCAGATCGCAAGCAGTTCGGGCGGCCACTGGCGACTTTCCAGGCGCTGCGTCACCGCATGGCTGAGGCGCAGGTACAGACTAACGGGGCCTATTGGCTGGCCTTGCGATCTGCTGGAACTGGGGATGCTGGCGATGCAGCGCTGGCCGCAAGCTATGCGCTCGATGCGGCCAAACGGGTGGGTTACGAGTACCACCAGTTTATGGGCGCGATGGGTATGACGCTGGAGCACCCGCTGCACCTGTGGACCTATCGCCTCAAGTTCCTAACCGGGGAACTCGGTGGTCGCGGGGCCAATGCCTTGGCGGCGGCAGAGGCTATCTGGGGTTAGTCCTCATGCGATAGCTGGCATGATTTCCTCTGCCACCCACTGGGTGTAGTCGTAATAGGCCTGAATGTCGGTAACCGCGGGAACCGGAAGCCCGCTCATCGTCACGCCGAGCGTTTTGAACCAGCCTAGCCGGTCGATGATCTCCTGCTTGGTCATGCCGGGGCGGACCTTGGGATCGTCTTGCGGGACGTGGCCATCACCAAGGCGGCTGGTGACGAAACCATAGAACACAGAATCGAGCCTGCCGTTGTAGTCGGGCTGGGACTTGATGTAGTCGATCTTCTCGGGGATTTGCTCGGGCTTCGTCAGGAACGGCCACCAGCCTGATGCGTGCCGTCCCAAGCGGCGCAGCACAGCATCGGCATCGCCGCCCATCCAGATTGGCAGGTGCGGTTTCTGCAAAGGTTTAGGTTCAAACGCTACATCCTTGAACGAGGCGTATTTGCCCTCGAACTCCGGGGTATCGCTGGTCCACAACTCGATGATCGCGGCGAGGTATTCTTCGCAGATCGCGCCTCGCGCGTTGAAGGGTACGCCCAGCGCGTCGAACTCTTCCTTCAGCCAGCCCGCGGCAAAGGTGATCATGCAGCGCCCGCCGGAGAACCAGTCGATGGTCGAGAGCGCCTTGGCCGAAACGATGGGGTTTTGCAGCGGCAGGATCGAGATGCACGAATTGACCCGGATCGTTTCAGTCGCGCCCGCGAAATAGGCCATCCCGGCATAGGCGTGGAAGTAGAATTTGCCCGAAAGATCGACGTGATTGTTGGAGATCACATGGTGTTCGGGCACGCAAATCATCGCATAGCCCAGCTGCTCCGCCCACTTGGCCAGCTTCGTCTGTTCCGCGCCGCTGACCTCGGTCTCCCAAGGCTGCATCATGGCCTTGATTTCGAGCATATGCGGCATTGAAAACGACAGTTGCATGGAACTCTCCCCGATAGCCGGGAAGCTGGCCTAGTCGATCACCTTGCGCAACTTCAGATCGGCAATATCGCCGGGGGGAAGGCCGAGCAGTTCGCCGTAAACGTAATCGTTGTGCTCGCCGAGCAAGGGCGCACCGCGTTCGATTTTGGCCTCGTCGGGCTCCATCCGCCATGGTGGTCCGATGATCGGGCGGGCACCATTGTGGTGATCGCTGACCATGCGATAGCCGCCGCGTTGCCACAGCCAGTCGTCTGAACAAAGGTCCAGCGATGACATCGCGCGGAAGGCCGGAATGCCAAGTGTGCGCAAGTGTTCGGCCAAGGCTGTGGCATCCCATGCGCTGGTTTTGCTGGCGATTGCCGCTTCGATGGAGTGACGATCAGTTTGGCGTCCCGCGAGGGTTGCGTGGGCCTCTGGCATCTCCAGTTCAAGCGCGCTGGCCAGCGCCGGCCATTGCGCATCGTTCTCTGCGGCAATCGAAATCCAAGCCCCATCCGCACAAGGGAATGCCCCATGCGGGCACATCTCGGGGTGTGCGTTGCCATCGGCCTTAGGCACATCGCCGGTGACACTCCATGAGAGCAGACTGTCACCAATCAGGCTGGTCATCGCCTCGACGGCAGACAGGTCGATTAACTGGCCTTCTCCGGTTGTCTCGCGATGGTTGAGCGCGGCGACAATCGCCAGCGCGGCATAGGCTCCGGCGGTGGAATCGCCGTAGCGGATGTTCATGCCCCGCGGCACTTCGCCCTCGTGCCCGACGAGGTAATTGAGGCCTGAAAGCGCGGCGAAACAGGGGGCGTAACCCGTCTGATAAGCCATCGGGCCTTCGTTGCCCCACATCTTGATTGACAGATGGATGATGTCCGGCTTGATCTTGCACAGGCTAGCATAATCAAGCCCCGACCGCTCCATCGCGCCGGCACGGATGTTGTCGATCACAATGTCGCTCTTGGCGACCATCTGTTTGACCAAATCAAGCCCATCAGGCGTTTTCATATTGACCTGAACCGAGAGGATTTCCTGATTGATCGACAGGAAATACGGGGCGGCATCCACATCCACCCCGCCATAGGC
>CANGBE010000171.1 GCA_947451875.1 Sphingomonadaceae bacterium
AATGAAGCGTTTGCGGCATCTGCGCGATCTCGAACATGCGGTGGTGAAAGCGATAGTTTGCCGCGCGTGCGCTCTCGTTGTCGCCAGCTTCATAGGCGCGGGCGAATTCATCGGCCATCACCTTCATCTCGGCGATGTCCGCTCCGCTGGCCCGCTCAACCGCGCACTTTACCAGCTTGGTTTCGAGCAGGATGCGTAAGGCCAATACTTCCGCCGAGGCGTCGATATCGAAGGGGGCAACCACTGATCCCTTGAAGCTGTCACCCGCGACATAGCCTTCAGCCTCAAGCAGCTTCAACGCCTCGCGCACCGGGGTGATCGAGGTGTTGAGCAGCGTCGCCAGTTCCTGCTGTTTCAGCCTCGCGCCGCGCGGGAATCGACCGGAAATGATGCCTTCGCGCAGGTAATCTGCGACCTGTTCTTCCTTGGTTTTGAACTGCATCATGCTCCTTTCTCCCGCACCGGAGCCCAGGCGAAGTCGCCGTCATGCGCGGTGCGCGCGGCACCGCTGGCGAGCAGGGCCTGCGCCTCATCTTCGGCATAGCCCAGTTCAGCGAGCAGCTCTGCGGTGTGCTCACCCAGTTCGGGCGGCGGCAGGCCGGGCGTTAGATCGCGCTGGCTGGGGAATTCGGGGACCTCGAAATGCAGCCCGCGGTAGTCGAGTTCACGCAGCTTACCAGGCTGGCGGGCCTGCGGCTTTTCGAGCACGCGCTCAAGCGGCATAACCTCGTTAAAACCGAGCCCTGCGGCGCGCAACTTCGCTTCGGCCTCATCAAAAGTGAGCGCACCCACGGCCTTGCTGACAGCCGCCTCCACCGTATCGCGCGCCTTCTTGCGATCGCGCAACTTGGCGAATTCCGGATTGCCGTCTTCAGGCATGGCCAGCGCCCGCGTGAGCTTGGCCCAGTGCGCATCGGTGAGGATCAGCAGGTAGATCCAGCGCCCGTCCGCAGTCAGGTAAGAGCCATAACCGGGCATCGAAAACTCGCCGCCGCCTTCTTTCTCCAGCCTTCCGAGCAGCTGCGTTTTCAGCTGCATCCCCGCCAGATCGCGCGCGGCGAGGTGGAGGCCGGTTTCGTAAAGCCCGATCTCGATATGCCGGTCCGCCGCCGGATCGAGCATCGCTGCGAGCACGCGGATGACGGCATAGGTTCCGGCGAACTGGTCGTGATAGGAGGGGCCAAAGCGCATCGGGCGGCCATCTATACGGTGATCGTCCATCGCCCCTGTTGCGGCCTCGGCGATCGGGTTGGTCATCAGGTCATCGGCTTGGGGGCCGTGGGTATAGCCCTTGACGTGAACATGGATCAGCGCCGGGTTCACCGCCGCGCAGTCATCCGCCGTCACCCCCAGTTTGCGCGCGGCAGCAGGGGCGAGATTGTGGACCACGACATCCGCCGTGGCGACGAGTTTGCGGAAGACTTGCCTGCCGGCCTCAGTGGTCAGATCGAGGCAGATCGCCTTCTTGCTGTGGCTGTAGGCGACGATCGTGCCGCTGGGCCCGCCGCGGATCAGCGCGCGGGTAGTGTCACCACTTGGCGGCTCGACCTTGATCACCTCAGCGCCCAGATTGGCGAGGATATGGGCGGCAAACGGCGCGGCGATCATCGTGCCGAGTTCGATCACGCGTTTGCCTTTTAGAGGCTGTGCTGAGGTTGTCATGAAGCGAAAATACAGATAATGCATTTTATATCAAGTGAGCGACAGCGCAGAAATCTGGGCTTGACGCCCGACTACCAGACTGGATGATATTATGAGCGACGATTTCTCCGCATGGGTTGGCAAGAGCGAGACGGTTATCGACGTGCTCGAACCCGCGCGCAGCAATGCCTTGCGGAGAGCGCTGGGAGATGGCGAAGTGTTTCAGGCGGGCGATGCCATGCCACTGCTTCACCATTGGCTCTATTTCTGGAACGTGGTTGGCCCTGCGGGCTTGGGGCCGGACGGCCACCCGGCCAAGGGCGGCTTTCTGCCTCCGGTTCCCCTGCCGCGCCGGATGTGGGCTGGCGGTCGCCTGAAATTCCTCGCGCCGCTGCACCTTGGCGAGACTGTCACCAAGGCCTCAACCATCAAGAGCGTCACTGCCAAGAGCGGCAAGAGCGGCGATCTGGTGTTCGTGACGGTTGAGCACCAGCTGTCCAACGCTGCTGGCCTGGCGATCATCGAAGAGCAGGATCTGGTCTATAAGGGTGAAACCCCGCCGGGCGCGCTCAAGGCTCCGGCAGGCGAAGGCCCTGCGCCCGCCTCGCCGTGGCAGGCATCGGTCATGCCCGATACCGTTCTGCTGTTCCGCTATTCGGCGCTGACCATGAACGGCCACCGCATCCATTACGATCTGCCCTATGCGATGGACGAGGAAGCCTATCCCGCGCTCGTCGTGCACGGGCCGTTACAGGCGACCTTGCTGGCTGATCTGGCTGCGAAGAGCCTTGGCAAGCCGCTCGCCACCTTTGATTTCCGCGGACAAGTTCCCGCTTTCGCTGGCACGCGCCTCGATGTCTGTGGTGAGCCTGCGGATGGCGGTGGTTCATTCTGGACCGAGCAATCGGGCGGCAAGAACATGGTGGCGACGGTTACCATCTAACCGCAGCACCGAGGCTGGCTGGGGCGGCAGGATTCGAACCTGCGAATGGCGGCATCAAAAGCCGCTGCCTTACCACTTGGCGACGCCCCACCAGCGGAAGGGCGCTTAGACGGTGATTTGCCGAAAGGGAAGGGGGGTTTATTCGATCCTCAGTTCTCGCCTGACGAAGCCCATGTGTTCGTCCAGAATTTCGCGAGCCTCTGGCGCGTTGTGTGCCATGCCGTGGCACATGGCTTCCCATACGTGCAGCTCTGCCCGAACGCCTGCCGAACGCAGCGCGCGGTGCAGGCGGACCGTGTCTGACAGCAGCAGATCGCGCGTTCCGGAGGTGAAAAGGCTGGGCGGAAAGCCTTTGCTAAAGTCGCCAAACAGCGGCGAGAGCAGCGGGTCCGTCAGATCGTGCCCGCCCGAATAGAGCGCGGGCATCCAGTCTGCCGGGCGCTTGAGGATTACGTCGAGCTCGGCATTGGTGGTGAAGCTGTCGCCCACTTGCCGCAGATCGCTGACCGGGGAATGCATCACGCAGGCCGCCGGAATGGGAAAGCCCTGATCGCGCGCCTTGAGCACCATTGCGGCGGCGATATTGGCTCCCGCAGATCCGCCGTAGATCGCGATGCCTTCTGCCTTGTAGCGTTCCAGCATGAACCGAAAAGCTTCAACGCAATCATCAAGGCCAGCCGGAAACGGGTGATCTGGCGGCATCCGGTAATCGACTGAGAAGGTGCGAATACCGGCCTGATCTGCGAGTTTCACTGCCGCATGCAGTGCTGCCTCACCCCCACCAACGATAAATGCACCGCCGTGGATGTTTAGCATGGCCTTGTCTGCGGCATCGATGCGCGCTGGGACTATTTCATAAATATTGCAGTGGCTAAGATGGTGTACCTCATACGTGTATTCAAATGCCGCCGCCTGCATCTTCATCATGGCGGAAAGGCCGGCATTGCTGCGCGCGGCATGGGCGCGCCAGCCTTCGACGTTGCCGAGTTCCGGAACAGAAGTTTCTTGTAAAAACATTGGGTTGGAAAGGAAATCTCGCGCTTCTTTGCTGATGGTGATCGGCAGCGGAATTGCTCGCACGGGCAGGTTTACCGTGCCTGGGGCTTCGTCGCTCACATCGCTCTCCCGTTTATGGCGGGAACGCGCAGTCCCCTGTTGCCTGCGAGCATGGCACCGCTATCCTCACCTAGACAAGCTTTGAATGGGGAGGGCGCGTAATGGCCGCTTTGGCGCTGGCGCATATCAGCTGGGCGTTAGCCGACAATGCGTTGCGGCCTGCTTGCGATGCGTGGGTAATTGACCTGTTCGGGGCTGAGACCGCCTTTGAAATGCTTGTCACGCCGGAGACTGAAAAGTACCGCTTTGATCGCGAAGAGCGGCTGATGGTGGTGGGCGATACCATGCTCATCCCGATTGCTCCCGCCGGGCAGGGCGCAGA
>CANGBE010000172.1 GCA_947451875.1 Sphingomonadaceae bacterium
AAAGTTCACTTTCGATTGCGGCCGAGACGATCACCGCATTGGCACCTTCGGACTTGGCCTTGGCGAACACAGCTTCGGAAAGGGCGTTGCCATTTGCGGCTGCCTCTTCCTCAACATTGCAGACATAGAGCACCGGCTTGGCGGTGAGCAGTTGCGCCTGCTTGAACACGCGTTCCTCTTCCTCGTCCTTGGGGACAGTCAGGCGGGCGGGCTTGCCTTCGCGCAGCAGATCGAGCGCTTGGCCGAGCACCGAAGCGATAAGCTTGTTTTCCTTATCGCCCTGCGCGGCCTTTTTCTGGGCGGCGGGGACGCGCTTTTCGAGGCTTTCAAGGTCGGAAAGCATCAGTTCGGTCTCAACCGTTTCCGCGTCGGACACCGGATCGATCCGCTCGTCGACATGCTGGATGTCATCATTCACGAAGCAGCGTAGCACGTGGACAATGGCGTCCACCTCGCGGATGTTGCCGAGGAACTGGTTACCCAAGCCTTCGCCCTTGCTCGCCCCGCGGACAAGGCCGGCGATATCGACGAAGCCCAGCTGGGTCGGGATGATCTTTTGGCTGCCGGCGATCTTGGCCAGCTGGTCCAGCCGCGGATCAGGAACACCGACGTTGCCGACATTCGGTTCGATCGTGCAAAACGGATAGTTCGCCGCCTGCGCCGCCTGCGTTTCGGTCAGCGCGTTGAACAGGGTGGACTTGCCGACATTGGGCAGTCCGACGATACCGCATTTGAAACCCATTATTCGCTCCGCGTGTTAGTGGGGCGCGCATAGGGGCAAGGGGGCAGGAAAGCTAGGGGCTGGGTGGTTGCGATCTTATTTTCGCCTCTTGATTGCACTGCAAACGAAGTGCAAACCCATGAGGGGCAGTTTGATAATGAAAGGTTTTTGAACTGCGCAGAATGGCTATCGCACTTATCGCCGTCGCTTCGCTGGCAGCAGCACCGGTTTCGCTTCAAGCGGCTCCTTGCAAGGATGCCAAGGGCAAGTTCATCAAGTGCTCGCCGCCCAAGCACGTGGCCCCTGTAAAGAAGGGCCCCTGCAAGGACGCCAAGGGCAAGTTCATCAAGTGCAAGTGAGCTGGATGGCCTGATTGCCGATGTGATCAGCTTAAAAAGGGCCCCTGCCGCAAGGTGGGGGCCTTTTTACTGGCTTTTCAGCCCTGTTGCCGCAGCGCCACTTCATTCATGAACCGCGCATCGTCGCCCTTGGCCAGCCACTCGGCCTCGGCTGAAACTGCGCCCAGCAGTCCTGCGAGATCGTCCATCTCGCTTTTGGCGTAGTTGCCCAGCACATAGCCGGTCACCTTGTCCTTGTGCCCCGGATGGCCGATGCCGAGCCGCACGCGGCGGAAGTCCGGCCCCATATGCTGGTCAATCGAGCGCAGGCCGTTGTGCCCAGCGGTGCCGCCGCCTTGCTTTACCTTGACCTTGAAAGGGGCGAGATCGAGCTCGTCGTGGAAAACGGTGAGGGCATCGGTGCCCAGCTTGTAGAACCGCAGTGCTTCACCCACCGCACGGCCGCTTTCGTTCATGAAGGTGGCGGGCTTGAGCAGCAGGATCTTTTCATTGCCGATCCGGCCTTCCTGCATCCAGCCCTGAAACTTCTTCTGCACCGGGCCGAAGTTATGGAAATCGGCCAAGGTATCCACCACCATGAAGCCGACATTGTGGCGGTTCATGGCATATTGCGGTCCGGGATTTCCAAGGCCAACCCAAAGTTGCACGTTAATCTCCAAGAGAAAACCGGCCAAGAGAAAGCCGGACCACATCGCTGCAGCCCGGCTTCTCATGGGGCAATCTGGCTGCCCCGGTCAATCGAGAGGCGATTAGCCCTCGGTTTTGGCTGTGTCACCCTCGTCGCTCTTCATGCCTGAAGGCGCGATGATCGTGGCAATGGTATCGTCACGATCCGCGTGAGCAGCGCTGACACCAGCGGGCAGCTTCACATCGTGAAGGTGGATCGAGGCGCCAATTTCAAGGCCGGTAACGTCAATCGCAACTTCGTCCGGAATCGATTCCGGATCGCAGATCACGTCGATATCGTGCAGCACGATGTTGAGCACGCCGCCGCGCTTCAGGCCGGGCGATGCCAGCTCGTTGATGAAGTGCACCGGCACGTTCACGTGAACCTTGTGGTCCTTTGAAATGCGAAGGAAATCGGCGTGGAGCGGACGCTCGTTCACCGGGTGGAAGGCTACGTCCTTGGGCAGCGTCCGCACTTTCTTGCCGCCGATTTCGATCTCTACAATCGAGTTGAAGAAGTGGCCGGTGCCAAGCTGGCGGCGCAGTTCTTTTTCTTCGACGTGGATCGACTCGGGGGCTTCGTTATTGCCGTAAACAACGGCGGGGACGCGGCCTTCACGACGCAGTGCACGGGAGGCTCCCTTGCCTGCCCGATCGCGCGTCTCAGCCGGCAGGGTAAGCGTATCGCTCATCTGAACTACCTTCCAAATTGCAGTGTTAAACCATTTCTCCCGCCACGCCTCCAGGGATGACCGATGACAGGGAAGGGTGGGCCTTTAGCGGGAATGCGGGGAAAAGCAAGGTTATTGCATTCGAGTTACTTTCCAGCCATGCGCAGCCAGTATTGCTGGGAGCCCATCCGCGCCAGCAAGGTGCGCAGTACCGACGGCAATGAAGGGCCGCTTGCCGGCGCGTAGCATGGCTTCGATCTGATTGTTCCACGACGCATTGCGGTCTGTGTAGAGCGCTTTGCGGATTTCCGGATCGGCCATCATGCCGGTGTGGGTTTCTCGGGCGATAGTTTCCAGATCGCCTTTGCGCCAGGCGGCGGCCAACTGATCGAGCGTTGCCTCGCCGCTGTCTTCGCGAAGGGTGGAATTGAGCATTACCCGCTGATCGACCTCCGGCAGATGATCAAATATCGAGAGCTGTTTCTGCGTGCCCTCCAGCTCGGCGCGAGGCAGGCCGGGCATGGCCTGAACCAAAGCGCGGTCAATACCGTTGCCGGAATCGGATTGCTTGTTGTCCAGCCCCGCCAGCATCAGTGCTGCCGCCCATGTCTCTACATCCCCGAATTGTGCGGGATCGACGTGATTGTCTTTGAGCAGCTTTCCGAGCGCCGGACGAAGCGCCGGATCGACCCGCTCGGTCAGCGGCGGCATGTTGGGCGTATGGGCAAGGCTTTGGAATACCGACTGCATCGCCGCCTGATCATCAATCGCGGCAATCTCCAGCACCAACACGTCTGCCTGATCGAGCGCGCGGCTGACCGTGGGGGAACGCCAGTCCGCCTCTTTTGGCAGCGTGTGGATCGTGCCGAACAGCCAACCATGCTCGCCTTGCGCGCCGGTTACTTCCCATAGCGCAGGGTTGGCAGCTTGTGGCTGCGAACAGGCGGCAGAGGCCGCGAGCAGCGCAAAGATGAAAACGCGGCGCAGCATGGCGCGTGCCCTATTGAACCCGCGGAGCGCTGATCTTCATCTTTGCCAGATAGGCCTGCACAGAGCCTGTTCCTGCAAGGTGGCCAGCGCCCACCGCGATAAAGACCTTACCGGGCTTGGACAGCCGCCTACGGATCCATTCTGCCCAGGACCGATTGCGATCATAAAGCAGCGCCTGCGTCATTTCAGGGATCTGCTCGTCTTCGTTAATCAGAGCCGCAAGCTTGTCGACATTACCAGTGCTCCAGTACTTGATCAGCTGTTGCAGCTCGGTGTGCATCTTGGGCAGGCTGGTCATCACCTCATGGAGATATTTGATCTGCACTTTTCGCGGCAGGCGATCGAAAATGCCAAGTTGGTATTCAGGCGTTTCCAGCGCATCGCGAACCTGACCCATCGATTTTGACTTGGCGCCCAGCTGCGCTTCTACGCCATTGGCTGCCGTAAATTTCTCCCGCGAAATGGGCAGGTTGGCAATACCAATAGCGGCGAACCAAGGTTCATAGGCATCGAATACGCTGGGGGCGAGGTTGTAATCCTTCAGGACCTTGTCGAGCAGTTCTTGATCTTCCTTGCTTAAATGCCCGTGCAGAGTCTCACCTTTGGGCAACATG
>CANGBE010000173.1 GCA_947451875.1 Sphingomonadaceae bacterium
ATCGGTGGGGGCATCATCGTGCTCGTCTTCGATATTGCCGACGATTTCCTCGACCAGATCCTCGATAGTGACGAGGCCTTCGGTGCCCGAATATTCGTTGAACACCACCGCCAGATGGACGCGGCTGGCGCGCATATCGGCGAGCACATCCAGCGCCCCGCGCGATTGCGGCACGAACAGCGGCTGGCGCATCAGGCTGGTCCAGTCCTTCGGCGGGGTTTTCGATCCGGCGAGGTAGGGGAACACGTCCTTGATGTGGATCATGCCCTTCACCTCGTCGAGGCTGTCGGCATAGACGGGCATCCGGCTGTGGCCGTGTTCGGCAAAGGCGCTGACCAGTTCATCCCAGGTGAGACTGGTGGGCACCGCAATGATCTCGCGGCGCGGGATGGCGATGTCATCGGCGTCATGCTCGCTGAAGTGGAGCAAGTTGCGCAGCATTTGCCGCTCAATCGGCGATAGGTCGCCAGCGGGGCCACGCCCGTGATCTTCCTCATGCTCATCGATAGCTTCTTCAAGCTGGGCGCGCAGGCTCTGGTCGTGGTTGATCCCCAGCAGGCCGCGGATCATGTCGCCCAGCGAGCGCCTACTGTCGCCTTCTCCGGTGGAGTTATCGGCCATTATGGAAACAAACCCCCGAATCCGGCGCGCACAGTTGCAAACGCCTCAATCGCAATATGGATTGGCGATGCCCATGCTGGCAAGGGCCTTTATCTCCAGTTCCTCCAGTTTCGCTGCATCTGCGAAGGAAATTTCGTGATCGTATCCAGCGAGATGAAGCAATCCGTGGACGATCAGGTGGCTCGCATGGTGTTCAAGGCTGACGCCCTTTCCCCCGGCTTCACGGTTGCAAGTTTCGAAAGCGAGCGCAATGTCGCCCAGCATCTCGGGCGGACCATCAGCGGCGAGTGCCAGCAGATCCTCGCGCTCAAGCATCGGGAAGGAGAGCACATTGGTCGGCTTGTCCTTCGCCCGCCACTCGCGGTTGAGGGTGTGAACCTCGGCATCGGAGGTGAACAACAGGCTGGCGGTGAGGCGCGGATTGGCGAGTTCGGGGGCAACCCCGGCCGCCGCCTCTGCCGCCGCTTCGGCGAGATCGACCCAGTCGGTGCTGGCGGGCCATGGGGAATCGATGTCGATTTCGAGCGAGAGCATTGGCTGGGGCTAGGGCAGGTGGGGCAGAGGGGCAAGTGTTCTGGGGGCCGTGCAGGTATGGCCAGAATAACTGGCTCATCGCAACGAAGGGCAATGGCAAGCGCTCGGCACATCGCACCGAACCCAATCACTCGAGCCACAGTGCGCAGGAGGTGAAGGGTTCGAGATTAGTGCCTGATCCTAATGTCACGTTCCTGCCGCTTATGACATCGCGACCTTCAACATCCGGAATACCCATCACGGGTATCACACAAGCCTCAGCCGACATATTGGCAATAACGAGCAAGCATTGCGACCCCAGCCTCCGTTCAAATGCGAAAAGTTGCGGGTGATCGGGAAGGAGCAGCTCGAATTCGCCATTACGGATTGCAGCATGTTCGCGGCGCAGCGCGATAAGCCGCTGATAATGCGCAAAGACGCCGTCAGGGTTGGCGCGGTCTCTTTCGGCATTGATATCGGGAAAGTTCTCGTTGACCGCGATCCACGGCGTGCCCTTTGTGAAGCCGGATTGGGCGACAGCGGACCATTGCATCGGAGTGCGCGCATTGTCCCGGCTATTTGCGCGGGCGCCAGCAAGGAAGCTGGCCTCGGAAACGCCCTGCGCCAACTGGATGCCATGGAAATTGATCGTCTCCACATCGCGGTATTGGTCTGCGCGTGCAAAGTTTGCGTTGGTCATTCCGATTTCTTCGCCTTGAAAAATATAAGGCGTGCCTTCCATCAGGTGCAGGATCGTGGCGAGCGCCTTGGCCTATACAATACGGTGTTCTCGATCATCGCCGTAACGCGACACCGCCCTTGGCAGGTCGTGGTTATTCCAAAACAGTGAGTTCCAGCCTTTGCCGTGCAAGGCCTTTTGCCAATCAGAAAATGTTGCCTTCAACTTGATCCAGTCGATTGGTTTAGGCTTCCATTTTCCTAGATCTTCATCCCAGAACTGGGTGACATGACTGAATTGGAAAACCATCGACAGCTCTTGGCGTTCTGGTGAACTGTAGAGCGATGCATTAGCCGGAGTGGTGCTCCATGCCTCCCCCACCGTTACCGCATCACGCCCTGCGAGCGTGGCCGCATGCATTTCACGCAAGTAGTTGTGCAGTTCCGGTCCATTAGCAGAGATGCCCAGTTCAGGCTGTTTGCCGATCAGATCGATCACATCCATGCGAAAGCCCGCGATGCCCTTGTCGAGCCACCAGTTCATCATTGCGTAGATGTCAGCCCTAAGGGCCGGATTTGCCCAGTTGAGATCGGGCTGTTCCGGGGCGAACAGATGGAAATAGAAATCTCCGCTTTGCGGATCGCGGCTCCAGGCCGATCCGCCGAACGATGCTTCAATATCTACAGGCGAACCTTGGGCAGGTTGCTCGTCACGCCAGATATAGTAGTCCCGGAATGGCGAGTTGCGATCAGCCCGCGCGGCCTGGAACCAGGGGTGCTGGTCAGACGTGTGATTGACCACAAGGTCCATGACGATACCAATGCCACGCGTTCGAGCTTCGGCGATCAATCTGTCCATGTCGGCCATGCTGCCGAAGATCGGGTTGATCGCGCAATAGTCCGAGATGTCATAGCCATTATCGACCATCGGCGAGGCATAAACTGGCGACAGCCAGATGAACCCGATGCCCAAGTCAGATAAGTAGTCCAACTTGCTGATAATAAACGGTATATCGCCGATCCCGTCGCCGTTGCTGTCGGCAAAACTGGCAGGATAGATCTGGTAGCCGACCGCTGATTGCCACCATGCCTCATCGACACTGAAGGAACGATTTTGCGAAACGGACGGCATTTTCTTGGTCATGGTCAATTCCCTCTAGGCCATTCTGGGACCGGACAAGGTGAAGGGTAAAGCAATCGATTGCATGAATGACTGCAACATTGCGAGCCTGAATTGCTAAGCATCGACGAATAGCTATTTGGACTGCGATTGCAGCTGGCTTCTCTGTCGGCAGGATGGTGCCCGTGGCACCAGGTGCTTCGTTACGTTGCGGCAAAATTTCGGGCATTTTTCCCGCCAAATTTGCTTCTTAGAAGTGGACGGTTACTCAGCCCGAAACCTCTCAACCCAGCCTACCCATCTTTCCCCTCATAAGCCTCGACAATCCGGCCAACAATCGGATGGCGCACAACATCGCTTGAGGTGAACCGCGTCACCGCAATCCCCTCGATGCCTTCCAGCCTGCGCACCGCGTCGGCGAGGCCGCTCATCGCGTCGCCGCCGGGGATGTCGACCTGGCGGGGATCGCCGCAGATGACCATGCGGCTGTTCTGGCCGAAGCGGGTGAGGAACATCTTCATCTGCGCCGGGGTGGTGTTCTGCGCCTCGTCGAGGATGACGAAGGCATCGGCCAGCGTGCGGCCGCGCATGAAGGCGATGGGGGCAATTTCGATCTCGCCGCTGGCGATGCGGCGCTCGACCTGTTCGGGCGGCATGCAATCGTTGAGCGCATCGTAAAGCGGGCGCAGATAGGGATCGACCTTTTCCTTCATGTCGCCCGGCAGAAAGCCGAGCCGCTCGCCCGCTTCCACCGCCGGACGGCTGAGGATCAGGCGCTGGATCGAACCGTTCATCAGCTGGCTGACCGCCTGCGCCACCGCGACATAGGTCTTGCCGGTGCCTGCTGGCCCGAGCGCGAAGATCATGTCGTTGCTGCCCAGCGCCTTCATATATTCGACCTGCGTCGCCGAACGCGGCAGGATCACCTTCTTGCGGGTGCGGATCATCACCGACGGGCTGCCCAGATCGCCGGTAACGATGCCTTCGAGCGTCGGCTCGCTCGACATGGCGATCAGCGATTCGACCGCGCCGGCATCAAGCTCGTGCCCTGAAAGCAGACGCTGGTGCATGGCTTTC
>CANGBE010000174.1 GCA_947451875.1 Sphingomonadaceae bacterium
ACGCCCAAGGCCAAGATCACCAGCGAAGCCGCCGTTGCGCTGTCGCAGCATGGCACAGTTGCCCCGATCACTTTGCACCATCGCACCGACTATGCCGCTTCGATGATAGATGGTCGAACAGTAATGGAGGTAGATCCCATGGGCCGGTCAGCGATGGAGATTGCCGCATTGTGGAACTACATTTACGACCGGCTGGAAAAGAACTTTCGCCGCACCGTATTTGCATCGCCAACCCAGGTTCCTGGTCCCGCTTCTGCAGGTTTCAACCGCCCGGTCGGTGGCTTCGGCCGCCGGGTCGCCGGTTCGTGAGGGCGCGGGCGATGGACCATTCTAAACCCGTAGCAACCCTCTCCTCGGCACTGCTCGCCCGCAAGGGTGGAGCCAAGCCTGCCAAGAAGGCCGAGTTTGATGTACACTTTTTGGAAGCGGGCCACGCGGCTGATATTGTGCCGATTTCGCGCGCTGCTGATGCTCTTGTCAATGACGCACGTCGTCAGCAGGATCAACTCTCGGACGCTTTTTCCGAGCATTCTTCGCGGACGCGCACTTCGGCGCTGAGCCGCGGAGGCAAGGCGGCATTCACGCTGCGTCTTGATGAGGACCGGCATCTTCGACTGCGACTGGCCTGCACGGCTGCAGGCAGCAGCGCTCAGCAGGTCGTCACCGAAGCGCTCGACGCATATCTCGCCAGTCTTCCCGAAATCGACGCAATCGCCGGGCAAATCCGGCGCAAGCGGACCAATTAATACACCACTTAACGAAGGGGGTTAGACCCATGGTTGCCTACCCGATCAAAACTCGTCTTGCACTGGTGACAAGCGCCGCGCTCACCATCGGCTTGCTCGCTGGCTGCGCCGGTTCGGGCATGGCAGTTCGCGCCAACTCGGCCGACGCCGCACGCGTTGCGATGGACGGTGGGAAAGTGAAAGATGCTGTTTCTCACTCTGAAGCTGCTGTCGCGGCCACACCGCGCGATGCATCGCTCCGCGTACTTCTTGGACAGGCCTATTTCAAGGCTGGGCGTTTTGCTTCGGCTGCCGCCACTTTTGACGATGCGATGAAGCTGGGCGATAACTCGGCGCGCACCGCTCTTAGCCTTACTTTGGCTCGGATTGGCGCTGGCGACCAGCAGGGCGCCATGGCACTTCTTGAAGACTGGCGTGGTGAAATTCCGGCCAGCGATTTGGGCTTGGCCCTGTCGTTGGCGGGTCAACCCGATCGTGGTGTTGCCGTGCTAGCAGATGCACTTCGCGGCGGTGAAAATACACCAAAGGTCCGCCAGAATCTCGCTTACTCCTATGCACTTGCAGGCCGTTGGCGCGAGGCACGAGTGATGGCTACGCAAGACGTTCTGGCCGACCAGATCGACCAGCGTATTAGCGATTGGGCCCAAAACATCCAGCCGGAGCAGTATCAGCAGCGCATTGCCGCATTGCTGGAAACACCGGTTCGCAGCGATCCTGGCCAGCCCGCGATGCTGGCGCTCGCCAACAATCCAGCAATGGAACAACTCGCCGCCGAAACTACCGCCAATGCTGCCGCGCCAGTTGCCGCAGTTGGCGAGAAAGTAGCCGTTGTCGTCGAGAAGCCGGCCGCCGCAGGGATAAAGCAAGTTGCTGAACTTCCAGCAGTTTCATCCGCCCCAGCCGCCAATGTTGCAGCAATGTCTGCGGCCCGGGCAGCGGCGCCTGCGCCTGCGCAGACAGTCGCTCAGGTTTCCGAACCGACAATTCAAATGCCCGCAGCAAAGGCGATACACACTGTTGCATACTCGCAAAAGGCAAAGCCAACTTCGGCGCCGGCTCGCATCTGGTGCAACTGGGATCGTTTTCTAGCCCGCAGGGCGCACGCCGCGCCTGGGGTATTTATTCTGCCCGCAATGCCTCGCTAGCTGCCTATCGCATGGACATTCGTCCGGCGATTGTACGCGGCAAGCATGTTTGGCGGGTGGCAGCAGCGGGAATCGACGGTTCGCGAGCAGCCTTTGGCCTGTGCTCGAAGGTCAAGAGCGGCGGTGGAACCTGCTTTGCTTATGCCGTGCCTTCGCAGCAGCGGGCAATAGTACCCGGTCAGCAACGCAATGTTGCTGGTCCGCAAATGGCCCGTCGCCGCTAAGGCAACAGGCCACTTCGAAGGGGACAGAAAATCCCCGCTCGAAAAAACGCAAAAGGCCCCTCCCGCCGAGCGCTGGAGGGGCCTTTTTGTTCTCTGCGTCAGGCGACTTGAGCTGCTCCCTTGAATAAGGCGATACAGCGACCCTGAACCGGCTGACGGTCAAATGGCGTATTGCCCGCGCTGGCGGCCATCTTGTCAGAATCTACGATCCACGGTTTGTCGGGATCGATCACCGCGATATCGGCCTCGCTGCCCACGGAAAGCCGCCCGGCATCCACCCCGAGCAGGGCGGCTGGGTTGGTCGCGATAAGGCGGAAGGCATGGGCCATGTCTATCACCTCATCGCGCACCAGATTGATCGTAAGCGGCAGCAGGGTCTCCGCACCCGCCATGCCCGGTTCGGCATCGGCGAAGGGCAAGCGCTTGTCCTCTGGTCCGCGCGGATCGTGGCCTGAGGCGATAACGTCGATCGTGCCGTCGCCAATCGCTTCGATCACTGCCTTTCGATCCGCTTCCGCACGCAAGGGGGGGGAGAGGCGGGCGAAGGTGCGGAAATCAGACATGGCGATATCGGAGAGCATGAAGTGGGCCGGGGTAACCCCGGCGGTCACCGCTACACCGCGTGCTTTGGCTGCCCGAACGAGATCTAGCGAAGCCTTGGTTGTCAGCTGCCGGAAATGCAGTCGCGCCGCGGCCATTTCTGCAAGTGCAATATCACGAGCCACTGCCAGCGCCTCTGCCTCTGCGGGGGCGGAGGGCAGTCCGAGCCGGGTTGCCATCTCGCCCGCTGTCGCCACGGCAGCACCACTCAGCCCCGCATCTTCGGCGTGGGTAATGACAACCAGATCAAGCATCGCGCAATAGCGCAGCAGCCTCAGCATTGTGCCTGAATCAGAAATCCAGCCACGCCCGGTGCTCACCGCCTTGGCCCCGGCCTCACGCATTAGGGCGAGTTCGGCGAGGTCCGAACCTTCCAGCCCCCGTGTCGCGGCGGCAAGTGGGTGGACCCAGAGATCTGGCTTGCCCGATTGTGCGGCAAAGCGCACCCGGGCCGGGTGATCGAGCGGCGGGCGTTGGTCTGGCATCAACGCGGCGCGGGTAATGCCGCCAAAGTGGAAGGCCGGCTTGTCGATGGCGAAAGTGCCCAGATCGACGAGACCCGGCGTTACCAGCTTGCCCTTGGCGTCGAATACGAAATCGCCTTCCTGCGGCTGGACATCAGGGCCGAGCGCAGCAATCCGGTCGCGTTCGGTGCGCAGTGCGCCCTTAATTGCCTTGCCTTCGGTTAACTGGATCAGGCCGTTGATGATGGTGAGTGGAGCGCCGATCATTGCCAGCCTTCCACACTGCGGGCTTGTCGTGTCAGTACGTCAAGGCAGGCCATCCGCATGGCAACCCCCATTTCGACCTGTGTGGTGATCAGCGAGCGTTCCGGGAGATCGGCAACGATAGAGTCAATTTCCACGCCGCGGTTCATCGGGCCGGGATGCATCACCAGTGCATCGGGTGTGGCGCGGGCGAGACGCTCAGGCGTCAGGCCGTAAAGGTGGCGGTATTCGGCGGGGGAGGGCACAAAGGAACCCTGCATCCGCTCGTTCTGCAGTCGCAGCATCATCACCAGATCTGCCCCTTCCAGCGCCGCATCGAAATCTTGAAAGGCGGTAACCTTAAGCTGTTCGATCCCCGCAGGCATTAGTGCGGGCGGGGCGCAGACGCGCACATCGGCGCCTAGCGTTGTCAGGCAATGGACGTTGGAGCGTGCCACCCGGCTGTGCAACACATCGCCGCAGATCACGACCTTCAGGCCGCTGAATGGTTCGGTGACCCCACGTTCGCGCAGGGCACGACGGATGGTCAGTGCATCGAGCAGGCCTTGTGTCGGGTGTTCGTGC
>CANGBE010000175.1 GCA_947451875.1 Sphingomonadaceae bacterium
ACTGGACATCGTCATCAACAATGCCGGCAATTCGTTCCACAGCGCCTTTGAAGATTTCACCTTTGCCGATTTCAAGCACTCGCTCGATATCCACCTGATGGGATCGTTCAACGTCTCGCGCCCCGCCTTCGCGGCGATGAAGAAGGCAGGATACGGACGGATCGTGCTGACCGGATCAATCGGCGGCATCTATACCATGCCCCATGTTGCCGCCTATGCTGTCGGCAAATCGGGCGTGATCGGCCTGTCGAACATCATGGCCATCGAAGGTGCCGAATTTGGCATCAAGAGCAACATCATCCTGCCCGGCGCGGTAACCCGTATGTCGGAAGGCATCGACATCAGCCAGTTCCCGCCGATGGGCCCAGAAAAGGTCGCGCCAGTCGTAGGCTATCTGTGCCACGAGGACTGCGCGGTAACCGCCGAAATGCTGATCTCAGTCGCGGGCCGCGTGGCGCGGGCCTATGTTACCGAGACCGAAGGCCTGTGGCGCGATCAGTGGACTATCGATGACGTAGCGGGCAACCTCGAAGCCATTCGCGATACGTCGAACAACTGGACCCTCCACCCGGCAGAAGGCGCATTTGGCGAGCATCTGGGGCGGAGCTTTGGCATGGTCGGCAAATAGCCCGAACCGATCCTACCAAACGAATACTGATCAGCGGAGAGAGACAGCATGGCGCAGACAGGTGGTCGCGAAACGGAAAATGGCATTGCTCAGGTTGCGGAAGGCTGGAGCCTTTCGCGCCTCACCCGGCCCTGCCGCCTGAATGGCGCGAATGGCATCCGCACCGGTGCCGACGGGCGCATCTATGTCGCGCAGGTGGCGGGCAGCCGTGTTTCGGCGGTCGATCCGGACAGCGGTGACATAACTGCGGTCAGCGGCATCGGTGGCGGGATCACCGCGCCGGACGATCTGGTCTTCGATGACGAAGGCAACCTCTATTGCACCGAGATCACCAAGAACCGCGTTTCCGTGCTCGCGCCCAATGGCACCTCGCGGATACTGGCAGGTAATATTGATACGGCCAACCCGATAACCTTCCATCAAGGCCGCCTGATCGTCGGTGAGCTGACGCTGAATGCGCGGATCATGGAGCTGGACCGGAATGGCGGCGCGCCAAAGGTGCTGCTTGAGAACATCCCGATGGTCAATGCCTTCGACGTAGGCCCTGACGGCAAGCTCTATTTCCCGGCGCAGGGAGCAAACGAGATCTGGCGCATTGGTCTCGACGGCGGCGAGCCAGAGGTGGTGACCAAGGATCTGGGCGTACCCGATTCGGTTAAGTTCCACCCCGATGGCTATATCGTCTCCACCCAGGTCTATTCCGGCCAAGTGCTCAAGATCGACCCACGCACCGGCGAGAAGGAGCTGCTGGCGGATATCGGCCCGGGGCTGGACAACGTTACTTTCGTGAATGGCCGCACTTTCGTTTCGCACATCACCGGATCGATCCACGAGATCACCGCGCCGGGCGTGGTCAAGCCGCTGGTCGAGAAGGGGCTGCAATGGCCGCTCGGCCTCGCGCTGGCCGAAGATGGCACTCTGTTCGTCGCCGATGGCGGGTTCACCTATACGCTTACTCCCGGCGACGAGATCGAACTGGTCGGGCACCTGTTCAGTCAAGGCTTCCCCGGCTGGGTGCGCGATGTGGTGTCGGACGGACCGGGATCGTGGATTGTCACCACGGCGGTCGGCAATCTGGCGCGCTGGAATCCGGCTGCACAAGAGAGCGAAGTGCTGGCCTCGGGCTATGACCTGCTGATGGGCGTTGCCCGCACCCCCAAGGGAGCGGTCGTGTTCACGCAAGGTGATCCGGGCCGCGTGCTGCTGCTAGATGGCGGTGAGGTGAGCGAACTGGCCACCGGCCTTGCCGTGCCGACTTGCATTGCCGTGGCACCGGACGGGACGGTCTATGTCTCGGAAACCGATGCTGGCCGTGTCGTCAGGATCACCGGTGGCCGCGCAGAAACCGTGATCGACGGCCTCGGCCAGCCCGAAGGGCTCGCGGTGCAGGGAGGCAAGCTCTACGTCATCGATGTGAAAGCCAAGGCGCTGATCCAGACCGACCTCTCGGGCGCAGGCCGCAGGGTGCTGGCTAGCGGGCTTCCCGTGGGCGCGCCCGAAGGCCTGATCGCCCCGCGACTGGGCGCAATCGGCGTGTTCTGCGGACCGATGTGGACAATCACCGGGCTGGCCGTAGGGCCGGACGGCACAGCTTACATCGCTGGCAACGGCGAAGGCTCAGTCCTCGCACTCAAGCCCGCCTGATTGGGAGCCAAACCGATGTTCAAGCAGATCTGCTTTTTCCGCAAACGCCCTGACATGACCATGGACGCATTCATGGACTATTACGAGAACCAGCACTCGCAGCTGTCCAAGCGCATGGGCCGCGCGCCTTCGCTGCCCGGCGCCCAGCGTTATGTCCGGCGCTATCTGAGACCCGAGAAGAACCCGGTGACCGGAACGATAATCGACCCGGGCTATGACTGCATCATGGAGATCTGGTGGAACAGCCGCGAGGATTTCGAGAATTCGCAAGCCGTGATTTCCGACCCCGAGCGGCTCCCCGCGATCAAGGAAGACGAAGAGCACCTCTTCGCCACCCACAATAATCCGGTCTGCTCATTCATCGAGGAATACGATTCACCGATGGGTCCGAACGGCGAAGCAACCACCGTCGAACTGGTCCACCGCGGTTGAGCGCGGCGCCCTACTTGGGCGCCCGCACAAACACCGGCGCGCTGTCGAAGCTGGCAATCCGCCAGTGACCATCGGCGCAGCGGCGGCAATCCATCCAGACGTCGGCGTAGGACAGCGGATCGGCAAGGTCCGCGCCCATCTTGGCGACGACGCTTGAGAAATAGGTAAGGTTGAAATCGCACCGTGCCTCATCTGCCGACTTGAAGGTGACACGGTGGTTAGCCAGCGCATGGCGATGGATCGGCGGGCCATCGGGGAATTCGCCGAGCCGAGCGGTGTAGAAAGCCACCACGGCATCGCGCCCGTCGCGCCTCTCGCCGCGCACGACGTATTGGCAGTCCTCGGTCAGCAGCGGGGCCATCGATAGCCCGTTGTTGACGTCCATTTCATAGGCCCACTCATTGATCACCTGATGGATCGCCAGCACATCGGCGGCCTGATGGGGCTCAAACTTTGCCATTGCCGGCATTCCTTTCGCAAGCATCTCTCAAGCCGACTGGCTAGCGCGGCAAGCGCCGGGCGATCAAGCCGTCTGATTGCCCAGGTGATTCCATCGCCACCGCGTCCCGCTTTGCCATTGCGGCCTTCAGGTAACTTGGGCAATTCCGGAAACTACACATCCACCCGGATACCATTCAGGGAACTCACAGACCATGTACGACGACGAGCCCGCTACACAGGCCAAAACCGCCAGCACGGGCGTGCCCGTTTACAAGCGCATTCTTGACCTGTTTGAGGCTGAGGGTATCCGCACGCTTTACGGCATTCCCGATCCCAACTTTGTCCACCTGTTCCTCGAAGCCGAAAAGCGCGGCTGGCAGGTTGTCTCACCTCACCACGAAGCATCCTGCGGCCACATGGCTGCGGCCACTGCGCGGATGACCGGCAAGCCAGCACTGTGCATCGGCACACTCGGGCCCGGCCTTGCCAACCTGATGCCGGCAATCCAGTGCGCCAAGGTAGAGAATGATCCAATCATCGTGCTGGGCGGCCAGCGCGCCCGCGTGACCGAGCGCCGCGTGCGCCGTGGCCGCATTCAGTTTGTCCGTCAGGAACCGATGATCGAGGATTCGGTCAAGTATTCGGCATCGATCGAATATGCCGACCAGACCGACGAAATCGTTCGCGAGGCGATCCGTATCGCCATGTCTGGCACGCCGGGGCCCTGCTACATCGAATATCCGCACAACGTCATTCTGGAAGAAGTGCGCAACACGCCAATCCTCAGCCCGGCGGAATACCGCCTGACCAAGCAGGGCGCCGATGGCGACATGCTGGCCAAGGCTGTCGAGCTGA
>CANGBE010000176.1 GCA_947451875.1 Sphingomonadaceae bacterium
CGTTAACGCCAACCGTCAGCGCCGATTGCAGCACGGCGTTGGCGAAGTTTCGCAGAAAATGGGTGTTGACCGTACCGGGCGCACCCGCTCCACCAAGCGAGTCTGTAACTGGCGAGCCGATCCGGATTGCTACGCCATCGGGGCGGATCAGCCGAGTCCAGGTGACCAGCACGCGACTGAGCCCGGCACTGGCATCGGCCTTGAATTCGCCGATAATCCGGCTGCCGCGTGGGATCAGCACGCGCGATCCATCAAAGCTGCGCACGTCCTGTGAAATCAGCGCGCGGGCGAGGCCGGGGCGATCGGAGTTGAGCGGTGTTTCCAGCACGGCGGCGATGATTGCCCCTTGCGGGATGATCGAGCTGCGATTGCGGATCAGCGTTGCGCGAACGGCATCGTCGCCCGCATCGGCAACTCCGCCAGCACCGTTCACAATGGCGCCGTTGCCAGAGGTCATGTCGATCACCAGAGCAGGCTCACCGCCTCTGCTGCGCGAAGGGGGCGGGGAAGGGGGCAGGATCGGCTCGCGCATCGGCGGGGCAGCAACAAATCGTGGCGGAGCAGCAGCGGGTGCAGCGCTGGGCGTTGGCTGAGCGATTACCGGCAAGGGTGCTGGCAGGGGTTCGGGCGGGATAAATAGCGGTGGTGGCGGCGCGGGCAGGCGCGAGGCCGATGCCGATGTTGGCAAGACCCGTGCTTGCCGGGCACGGCGGTTGGAATCAAGATAGAAGAACAGCGCCAGTGCCAACACCAGCGCTAACCCAATCAGCAGCGGCGTGGGCAAGCCTTCGCGTGGCAGTTCTACTTCGGGCCGAAGTGCTTCGGCTTGGCTGTCACGCGGGTCTGATCCGGTAAGCGTGGTCATTTCCTCTTGCTCCCCGAAAGCCGCAGGGCGGTGGCGCGGAACTTGCCAAGCACGAAGACCATCCGCTCGGGTAGGCCCTCAATCACATAGCTGCCATCACGCATGGTGCCATTGACCAGGGCCAGATTTCCCCGCGCGTCCTGATTGTAGACTGCAGGTAGAGTTACATCATCCTGCCAACGCAGGGCAGTGAATTGCCCATCGTCGCTGATGCTTAATGGCCAAAGGCTGCGTTCGCCCTTCATCTGGTACTGGCTGGTGGCCATGGCAGGTGTTGCGGAAGAACTGGCAGCAGCGAAGGGATAGGTGAAGGTTACCAGATAGGGCTGAAATGAGCCACTTTGGTCCGCCGAATAGAGAGAAAATGTGTAGGAGCGCTGGTCGGATATGATTGTCAGATTGGTCGGTAGACCAGCGCCAATCGGCTTTATTACCAGACTGTCTGCGCGCTTGTTGACCGCCGCCGTCCACGATCCGGCATCGCCGAGCGTTACCGTCTCGATGCGCTCTTCGGGAGAAATGCGTACAGTAACAGCATAGCCAGCCGCCACCCGCAGCGCCACCACCTGTTCGGCATCATAGGCGATGGTCTGGATATGCGGGTCGCCGCTTCCGGGCACCGGCGTAACTTCCGCCAAAAGGGCGGAGGGCAGGGCCAGAAGCGCGGCAAAAAGGGCTATATGAAATTTCACATCGCCCCCTGCGGTTGGTTGTTCTGCGGCGCGATCATTCGCGGGCCGAGGGATGAAGGAGCAGGCTGCGGTTGCGCGTTCACCGGGGCAAGAGCAGAACCTTGCTGCGGCACGGCTTCCTGATCGCGTCTGTATTCAATCACCTGGAAACCCAGCGGATTGGCCAATCGGTCTTCCAGCGACATCGGCTCGCCCGAGTAGCGATAGCGGATCTGCGCCGCCCACCAGCCACGCTGCGCCGAGGCCTGTCCCTGATCGCGCCGCTCGGTGATGAAGCGCACCTGCGCGGTGTCTGGTCCGGTGGGGGTGACGGACTCGACACTGGTCGTGACGAGCGCATTGCGCGGGTAGACGTTTAGCGGGCTCAGCGGGTTGTTGGTTGGCATAAGAGCGAGGTAATCGCGTCGTGCTGCATCGCTAGACCAAAGAGAAACTTTCTTATATTGCTCCGCCAAGCCATTGATTTCAAATGTTTCCCGCGCGATAACATATTGTGCCAGCATCGACTGGGTCAGCGCAGCCGTCGGCGTAACTTTCTGCGGCTGAGTGCCATCAAGCACCTGCACATAGCCGGTCGTCCGATCGACCAGCAGGGTATAGGGCACGACCTGCTTCAGCGGGGTTAGCGCGACCAAAGCCAGCGCTTCGAGCAGAGCGATCACTGTCGCGACGGCGGCGATGATCCACGCTACCCGGTTCGATTTGCGCTGCCGGTGCTCGCTGTCTACCGCCCAGCTTCGAGCTTCCGCATAGATTGCCTCACGCTCGGCGGCGCTTGCGGCGAGATTAGTGTCGTGTTCGGTCATGTCAGATCATCCCGGCGCGTGGCGGCAGACGATTTCCGGGGCGCGGAACGGCGCCCTTCCTGCCCCAGCGGTAAGTTTGGCGAGCCGCGCCCTGTGCCGATATTGCCAGCTTCGTCTCGCAGTGATGCGGCGCGCTGCGCCGATTGCACCTGCTGAGCCATCCGCGCCTCGCGCCAATCCTGAGCCTGCGCCGCAGAGGCGAGCTGTTGTGCGCGGCTGGGCATGCCATCCGCTGCCACTCCGGCAAAGGCGAGGCTGGGGGCAGGCAGCAAGGGAACGCCGGGTTGCTTGGGCAGGCGGAGCGTGTCTTGCAACGACCGTTCAGGCAGACGGAAGGCTAACCCTGCGCGGGCCATGGCGGCCAACACGGCGATCAGCACGAAGGCAAAGAACACGGCCGTTCCCAGCAGCTGCACTGGCAGCGCGCCAATGTCTTGCGTGCCGCCTGCCAGATCGCGCACCGCCAATACTTGCGGTTCAAACACTGCCAGTTCCAGATTAAGCACTACCGGCACGGCAAGCGCGCCCAGAAAGGTTGCGGCCAGAACACGAAGCCAGCCGACGAACAGGCCTCTGGTGGCATCGAACAGCGCGGCGGCAATGAAGGCGGGGCCTAACGCTAACAGCAGCGCCGCGATTATCCGCACCGAAAGCAGTCCGGCGAGCGCCGTTACCGACAAGACGCCGCTGCTCCATTGAAGGCTATCCATGCCGGGCGCAGCGGGCGGATTAACGGCCGTGGGCGCATTGGGCGAACTAGGAGCAGGCGCTGTCGCAGAAGTGGCCATGGCCTTGGTTTTGGTCGAAATTGCGTCTGCAATCGCTGCATTGGCCCGATCAACTCTTGTAGCTATCCCGCTGTTACCGTTGCTGGCAATCCCGGCGGTGCCAGACAGCCCGGTGGCTGCGGCCTCTGGCACCTGCGTAACCACATCGAACACCAGCACGCGATAGGCCGACCACTGCGTCGCCAGCGCAAGCACAAGGCCCAGCTTAACCGCAGTAACCACCGAATCACGCACCATCACTGCGCTGCCGAGCAGCAGACGATAGCCGATCAGTGCAACATAGATTGTCAGCAGCCCGGTCAGCGCCATGCCAAAGGCCGATCCAGGCCCAAGCGCGCGATAACCGGCCTCACCAATCGTCAAGCCTTGGCATTCAATGTAGCTCACTACCGAGCTGACATAAGGGCCAAGCGGATCGAAGGCGGGGCAGGTTGGCATCAGGCCACCTTTACCAGTTCGGGCAGCCACAGCGCGGGGTCATCTCCCGTGCGCGCGCGAATTTCGTCAAACAGTCGCACCGTGCGCTCGCGGCCCGAAAGGATAGTCAGTAGATCATCCTCTCCTGCCAAATTCAGTCGCACGACAACGCTTTCCAGCCCATGTTTGACGAGAAAACAGCGCGAGGTGTCTGGCAGGTTCCGGATCAGATCGAACTCGTGGTGGGAAAGGCCGAAGCCGCCGACATAGTCTTCCTCGTTCGCCTTGGGGTTGGCGGTGAAGATCTGCGTTGCCGCCTGTTCGACGATGGCCGAGGAAATGCGGCTGGCCAGCGCGTCTTCGGCGTTTTGGGTGACGAAGCCGACGATGCCATTGCGCTTGCGGATGGTCTTTTCCCAA
>CANGBE010000177.1 GCA_947451875.1 Sphingomonadaceae bacterium
GATCGGATCGCCCGAGGCGAGTTAACAATGGATGTGGATTGGGTGAGGGCTTGGGAAGCCTTCTGACCCTATCTCCAAAAGCTGTTTGCCCTTACCGGGTCGGCTCTCAACTGCTCGAAATATACCGCCCGACATTCAGCGCCAGCACATCAAGCGGCACGTTCCCGCCACCGACAACGGCCTGATCGAAGTCACGCAGATCGTACTTTGCACCCAGCGCGGCTTGCGCACGCTTGCGCTGGGCGTTGATCTCGCTGTGGCCCATCTTGTAGCCGCAAGCCTGCCCCGGCCAGGAGCAATAGCGGTCAATCTCTGGCGCGAGTTCGGCAAGGCCCGACCCGTTGGCATCGGCGAACCACTGCTGCGCCTGCGCACGGCTCCAGCGCATGGCGTGCATGCCCGTATCGACCACAAGGCGGCAGCAGCGGAACGACAAGCCTTGCAGATAGCCCAAACGTCCGACCGGATCGTCATCGTATGCGCCCAGTTCATCGGCGAGTTGCTGGGCATAGAGCGCCCAGCCTTCGGAATAGGCGTTGAAGGCCAGGATCGAGCGGATCAGCGGCAGGCGGTTAGCATATTCACCCTGCCAGACGTGGCCCGGAATGCCCTCGTGGAACACCAGATCGGGAACCGAGAATTTGCTGTGGCGGCTGACCTCGCCAAGATTGACCCAGACCTTGCCGGGTATTGATCCATCAATCGAACCTGCACCACCATAGGCATTCGGCGCGCCGGGCTCTTCGGCGGGCGGCATCCGCCGGATTTCGAGCTTGCCCGGAACCATCGTGCGGAAGGCATCAGGCAGGCGCGTGCGGATGTAGGCAATCTTGTCCTCCATCAGCTTGACGACTTGGCGACGGCCTTCGTCATTATTGGGGAACGCGAAGCGCGGATCCTGCCCTAGTGCCTTCATCCGTGCGCCGACCGAGCCAGCGGTATAGCCCAGCTTCTGCAGGATCGGCTCCATCCGGCTCTGGAGTTCAGCGAGTTGGTCCTTGCCCATCTGGTGAATCTCGGCCGGGGTGCGCCGCGTCGTGGTGCTGGCGCGCAGGCCCCAGGCGTACCACTCATCGCCGTGCGGGCGAGACCACATGCCGGCCTCTGAGGTTGCCCGGGCGCGTTGGCGTTTCAGTTCGGCAAGCTGGCGCTGCAGAGCGGGGACGATGGTGGTGGAAACAGTCGCCTCAGCACGCTTGCCCCAATCACCGGGGATTGTCTGGGTGCGGCTTACCAGCGATTGCACCATGCCGCTCTTGGCCGAACCAGCATCGGCAATCGTCAATTCCATCTGGTGGATGGCCTTGTCGAGCAGGAAGTCGGGCGGGATCAGGCCCTGCGCAGTGGCCTTGCGCATCCGCGGCAGTTCGCCATCGAGCTGTTTTGGCATCTGGCCGAGCCGAGCCAGATAGGCGTCGGCATCTTCGGCGGTCTTCACCGGATGGTCGCCATCGAGAAAGCGCGGCGTATCAAGATAGGCGCCGACGTTCTGGATCACGACATAGGGCGTATTGCGCCAGCCACCCACCGCGACATCGCCGTATGGCAAGGCATAGCCATCGAGTGCGGTCTTGAACGCGCTCTTGACCACAGCGAGGCTGGTTGCGGTTGCGGGATCAAGCCCGGCCTCGGGGATCGCGGAAACCTCGCGCAGGGACTTTCTGAGCAGTGCTGCCTTGGTGGCAACGCCTGCGGGCGAGCGATCCTCCAGCTTGCTGCGCAGCTTGGCATGGGTGCCGGTATCGATCCCCAGTGAGGTTGCCCCCTCCGGCCCGATCTCGAGCAATTTCCAGGCGATCTTATCGAGCAGCGCCTTGGCATCGGGTGCGGCTAAGGCATTTCCCGGCAGAGCAAGCGAGGCAGCCCCGGCGGAGATCCCGGCGATGGCTTGGCGGCGAGTGGGCGACCATGATGTCATGACGCCATGCTGGAAAGCGTTGGCGCTCGAGTCAAACCCCTTTCTGCGAATGACTTATGGGGTTATGCAAAAAAGATGCTCGATTTTGCCCTCTCGCTCATGGCTCTAACCGTCCTCGCGCTCACCGGCGGCGCGATTTTCCTGCTGCGCAGGGGCGGAGCGAAGAAGCAGGCGCTGCTGATGCTGGTGCTCGCGGTCATAATGGCCGTGAACGTGGGGATATGGACCCTGCCAGACAGCAAAGGTGCTGCGCCGGTTACAGCGCAGCAACCCTAAATATTACCTGATTGGGCAATCCGGCGACAGGCGGAAGTCCAGATAGTTGTCCACCGAGCGCATCATGTCGTCCATTTCGTTCTCGAAGAAATGGTTGGCGCGCGGAATTTCGTCGTGGTGAATGGTGATGTGCTTTTGCGTGCGCAGCTTGTCGACCAGCTTCTGCACCGAAATCGGCGTTACCACCGTATCGGCCACGCCCTGAACCATGATGCCCGAAGCGGGGCAGGGGGCGAGGAAGCTGAAGTCATACATATTGGCGGGCGGTGCAACCGAGATGAAGCCGCGGATTTCCGGGCGGCGCATCAAAAGCTGCATGCCGATCAGCGCGCCGAAGGAGTAACCGGCGATCCAGGTGGTGCTCGCCTCGGGGTGGATCGACTGTACCCAATCGAGCGCTGCTGCTGCATCGGAGAGCTCGCCAATGCCGTTGTCGAACGAGCCTTGGCTGCGCCCCACACCGCGGAAGTTGAAGCGCAGCACGGCAAAGCCGCGCGCAACGAAGGTCTTGTACATGGCCTGCGTGATGCGGTCATTCATCGTACCGCCGGCCTGTGGGTGCGGATGGAGGATCATAGCAACCGGTGCGCGCGGGCGTGATGCAGGCTGGAACCGGCCTTCAAGGCGTCCTTCTGGACCGGGGAAGATGACTGCGGGCATTGGCGCGGTACCTGTGCTGATGGTCCCCTGCGCGACATGCTGTAAAATAGCACGCCAGACTGCCGGAGGGACTATGATAGGGAAGCGCGCGCTATATAGAAACGAATGCCCAAAAAGCAACGATTACACGCAGGACAAGTTCAATCAGGATATGGCGAATTGATCTACCTAGACCATCAGGCAACCACACCACTCGCTCCAGAGGCGCGCGAGGCGATGATGCACTGGTTGTCTGGCCCCGAATCCATGGGGTTCGCCAACCCGCATTCGATGCACAAGGCTGGCCGGGCTGCGGCGGCGGCGGTAGAGGTTGCGCGCGAACAAGTTGCCAGCCTGCTGCCCAAAGGTGGCCGGGTGATTTTCACCAGCGGCGCGACCGAGGCGATCAACCAAGCCATCCGCGCCCTGCCACAGGCCAATTTCGGCATCGCCTTTTCCGCGCTGGAACATAGCGCCGTGGTCAATTCCGCGATCGCTACCGGAGCAACCTGTGAGGAACTGCCCGTCAGCGCCGAGGGATTGGTCGATCCCGAAGTAAACATCAACGAGGGCACCGGCCTCGTCGCGGTGATGCAGGTTAACAACGAGATCGGCACGATCCAGCCCGTCGCTCGGCTGGCTGAGCGAGCACATGAAATCGGCGCGCTGTTCCTCTGCGATGCCGTTCAGGGTGCGGGCAAGCTCGCCCCGCCCGAGGGGGCTGACCTGATCGCGATTACCGCGCACAAGCTCTACGGCCCCAAAGGCATCGGCGCGCTGTGGGTGCGCGACGGGGTGAAGGTCGCGCCATTCATTCACGGCGGCGGACAGGAGGGCGGACTGCGCTCCGGCACGCTTTCCCCGGCGCTCTGCGCTGGTTTCGGCGCGGCGGCGGCGCTGGCCAAGGCGCGGATGGACGCCGATTTCCAGCACCTCTCCGGCCTTGCCAGCCTCGCCCGCTCGATCCTTTCGCGCTGGACGCTCAACGGCAGTGAGACGTCGCGCTGGCCGGGCAACCTCAGCCTACGCCTCGAAGGACTGAACTTCCCCCGCCTGATGAGCGATTGCCGCGAGGTTGCCTTCTCGGCGGGCTCGGC
>CANGBE010000178.1 GCA_947451875.1 Sphingomonadaceae bacterium
AAACACCCGTCCGCTGCCCGTCCAAAATGGCCGTGTTCGTGCAAGGCGACGAGGTATTGCAGCTGTTTCAGCGTGGGGTGGTAAACGGTCATACAGGCAACCTTAGCAAACGCGGCGAGGTTGACATAGTTGACACTGTGTAAACCTCGCGCAGGGTGCGGTTTGTGGCGAAAAACTGAGGGGTTTGGGGGTGTATTGACGTTGAGGTTGACGGGAGGGAACTAAAATTCCCCGGCCGCTGATTGACGCCAAGCGGCCCAATGGAAGGCTTCAAGATTGGCGGGAATTTGCGGAGACCAAGCATGGCGGGTGATATGCCATTGGGATGAGTTGTAGGAAAGGAGTGGAATTGAGCAGCTCAATGAATCAACACTTTAGGCCTTCTGCATCACAGCTCAACTATTTCGCCCGCGGATCTGGGTGCTTTTCCAGCCATGCACTCGCTAAAGCTTGCGCTTCTGCAGTTTTGGATGGCCCCATCAAAGCGGCTGTTTGTTCGCGTATCGCCAGAGCACCTGCACGCGTTGTTGGATCATCGGTTCTAGATGCGCTGAGGTTGGCCCACATATGGGCATGAACATAATCTCGCCCAAGGCCGTGGCAGCAGAAATACATGATCGACAAATTCTTCTGCGCGGTTGCATCGCCTTGTTCCGCAGCTTTTTGCAACCAAACAATCGCAGTCTGATCGTCCTTTTTTACGCCGGCACCAGTTACATAGGCTGCTCCGAGCGTACCTTGCGCGCGCGGATCACCTTGCTCTGCGCTTTTCTTCGTCCAAATAAGCGCAGAGGCGTAATCCTGCGGAAGGCCATCGCCCTTGTAGTACATCATGCCAAGTGCGTATTGCGCGCTTGAGTCACCTTGATCCGCAGCTTTGCGATAGTAGATTGCCGCGAGCGCTGTATCCTTCGCTAGGCCATCGCCATTGGCATACATTTGGGCAAGATTGAACTGTGCTTTGACGAAGCCTTGATCGCTCGCCTTCTTGAACCAGCTGGCGGCGATTGAGCCATCTTTCGGTGCGCCCTGGCCAAAGAAATATATCTTACCAAGACTGTTTTGAGCTTCGGCATTCCCTTGGGCTGCGGATTTGCGATACCATTCAATCGCTACGGCAAAGTCCTGCGTTACCCCTTCGCCATTCGCAAACATCGATGCGAGGTTGTTCTGAGCATCAGCATGGCCCTGTATAGCTGCCTTTTGATACCAGCTGGCTGCAATCGCGTAGTCTTGCTTTACGTCTTTACCCTTGCGGTAAATCATACCCAGATTAGCTTGGGCAATAGCATAACCTTGATTGGCTGCCTTTGTTAACAGAACCAGAGCCGCAGAGGTGTCGCGAGGCACGCCGTCGCCAAGAAAATATAGCGAACCGAGCACGGTCTGTGCTTGGGCGTCCCCTTGTTCTGCTTTTTGCGTCAATACGGCAACGGATGGCTGCTCGTCAGCTTGGGACGCTGTTGCAGTGCCTGATGAAAGCCCAATCCAAAGCGCTACAAAGGATGTCATCGTGGTCTTGGAGATAGGCCCGATTTTCATGAACATTTCCTAGCAGTAGTTTAAATCAGCCTTGTCAGCTTTCTTGTCTGATTACCTTGTTTGAAATCAACCTTTTGATTTCTTTCGGCCCACTAGGAGAGGTTGAAAAGTATGCCACATTTAAATGGGGCGAGGATCGCGGACTGTTATTTGCAGTCGAAGCGCTATTCCGCCTCAGCCTCCACCACCTCTTCCACCACATCATCAACATGCGTCATCTTCAGCTTGCCGTTGACGACGGCGAAGGCCAGCTTGCCCTCAACCAGATCGAGCGCATCCTTGCCGAAGGTTTCAAACCGCCAGCCTTCGAGCAGTGACAGGTTCTTGCGCACGCCCGCCGCCAGCAGCTCCAGATCATCACTGCGGGCGAGCAGGCGTGAGGCGACGTCGATCTCGCGGCTGCGGATTTTCAGCAGTAGCTTGAGCAGATCGGCAACCAGCGCGCCTTCCTTGCCCAGCGGGGCACCGCGCGGGGTGCGCGGGGGCAGCTCGTCGTCGGTGAGCGGGGCGGATGCTTCGAGCGCCGCCATCATCCGCTTGCCGATCTCGTTATCGCGCCAACCCGCCGAAAGCCCGCGGACCTTGGCGAGGTCGGCCTGTTGCTTGGGTGGGTGGCTGGCGATGTCTGCCACGGTTTCGTCACGGGCGATGCGGCCGCGCGGGATGTTTTTGTCCTGCGCTTCCAGCTCGCGCCACTTGGCAAGGGCCTTGAGCCGGCCGAGCATCGCCGGGCTGCGGCCCGCCGCCTTGATCCGCATCCACGCCTTGTCGGGATCGTTGCGATAGCCCTCTGGGTCGGCGAGCTTTTCCATCTCGGCATTCAGCCACACCCCGCGCCCGGTCTTGATCAGGCGCTTGAGGATCTTGGGGAAGATTTCGGCCAGATGGGTGACGTCACCAATGGCATATTCGATCTGCCGCGCATCAAGCGGGCGGCGCGACCAATCGGTAAACCGCGCGCCCTTGTCCACCGTGATGCCCAGCCACGATTCGCACAGGTTGGCATAGCCGATCTGTTCCGACTGGCTGACCGCCATCATTGCGATCTGGGTATCGAAGATCGGGTGAGGCGTTTTGCCCGTCAGGTTGTAGATGATTTCCACATCCTGCCCGCCGGCGTGAAATACTTTCAGCACGTCTTCGTTGTCGACAAGCAGATCGAGCAGCGGGGTCATATCCAGCCCCGGTGCCATCGGATCAACCGCCGCAGCCTCGTTCGAGTCAGCGATCTGGATCAGGCACAGTTCGGGCCAATAGGTGTTCTCGCGCATGAATTCTGTGTCGACACAGATAAAGTCGGCGCGGGAGAGCCGCTCGCAGAGTTGGGTGAGCGATTCGGTGTCGGTAATCAGAGGATGTATTTTCATCGGACTTTTCTGTATGAGCCCATGCGGGCTCCCGGCTTGACAAAACGACGGGCTTCGCCTGTTAGCCCGCTGCTTCCCCCTGCCTGATTGCAGACATTTTGGAAAGACTATGATGCACGCCTATCGCACACATACCTGTGGAGCACTGACTGCCGACACTGTTGGCGAAACTGTGCGGCTTTCAGGCTGGGTCCACCGCAAGCGCGACCACGGCGGCGTGCTGTTCGTCGATCTGCGCGATCACTATGGCATGACGCAGATCGTTGCCGACGTGGATAGCCCGGCGCTGGCCCTGCTCGATGGCCTGCGGGTGGAGAGCGTTGTCACTATCGATGGCACGGTAAAGGCGCGCAGCGAGTCGACCGTGAATCCCAATCTGCCGACCGGCGCGATCGAGGTTTATGCGCGCGGCGCAACCGTTCTTTCCCGCGCCGAGGAACTGCCGATGCCGGTGGCGGGTGAGCAGGAATATCCTGAGGAAATCCGCCTAAAGTACCGCTTCCTCGATCTGCGCCGCGATACGCTGCACAAGAACATCATGACGCGAACCGCGATGATCCGCGAGACGCGGCGGCGGATGGAGAACATCGGCTTCACCGAGTTTTCCACGCCGATCCTGACGGCAAGCAGCCCCGAAGGCGCGCGCGATTTCCTCGTGCCGAGCCGCATCCATCCCGGCACCTTCTTCGCCCTGCCGCAGGCGCCGCAGCAGTATAAGCAGCTGCTGATGGTCGCCGGTTTTGATCGCTATTTCCAGATTGCCCCCTGCTTCCGCGACGAAGATCCGCGCGCTGACCGTCTGCCGGGCGAATTCTATCAGCTCGATCTCGAAATGAGCTTCGTCACCCAGGAGGAAATCTGGGAGACTATGGAACCGGTCATGGCCGGGATCTTCGAGACCTTTGCCGAAGGCAAAGCGGTTACCCCCGCAGGCCAGTTCCCGCGCATTCCATATGCGAAAGCGATGCTCGACTACGGCACCGACAAGCCCGATCTGCGCAACC
>CANGBE010000179.1 GCA_947451875.1 Sphingomonadaceae bacterium
CAGGATGCGATACTGGTGGCTGCGTTCACCCTCAAAGGCCATCACCACATCAACCATGTGCTCGAGCACGCGCGGACCGGCGATTGTTCCGTCCTTGGTAACGTGACCCACCAGCACCAGTGCCGCGCTGCTTTCCTTGGCATAGCGGATCAGTTCAAAAGCCGAGGCCCGAACCTGACTGACCGTTCCTGGCGCACCCTCGATCATGTCGGAATGCATTGTCTGGATCGAATCGATCACCACCAACGCCGGGCTCGCCATACCGCGCAGCGTGGTGAGAATATCGCGTACTGAAGTAGCCGAGGCGAACAGGATCGGCGCTCCCGCCAGCCCCAGCCGGTCAGCCCGAAGCCGCACCTGCCCCGCTGCCTCTTCACCGCTGATGTAAACAACAGTTCCGCCATCCCTCGCAACCCGCGCCGCCGCCTGAAGCAGCAGGGTGGACTTGCCAATCCCGGGGTCGCCGCCCATCAGCACAGCTGAACCCGGAACTAGCCCGCCACCGAGCGCGCGATCGAATTCGGCCAACCCGGTCGAACGGCGCTGCAGCGGTTCACCGGGCGCGTCGAGCGGTTCAAAATCGAGCGGCCTGCCGCCTGATGAGAGATCATGTTTAGCCGAAAACGTCGTCTCCGGCACCTCTTCGCTCAGCGTATTCCATTCCGAACAGTCAACGCACTGCCCCTGCCAACGGTGCGTGACAGACCCACAAGCAGAACAGACATATCGGCGTTTGGGCTTTGCCATGCCGGCGCTATATCCAGAACGGAAAGAGAACGCAATTGCCACGAGACATTTTCCCCGCCACAGTCACCAAATGCGCCAAAAGGAACTCCGCATTGCTCTGGTTTGCTACGGCGGGATCAGCCTTGCGGTCTACATGCACGGCGTCACCAAAGAGCTTTGGAAGCTGGCGCGGGCGAGCCGTTCGTTCCATTCGGGTGACCAGTCATCGCCTGGCAGTCAGGCCGTCTATCGCAACCTGCTCGAATACGTCGAAAAGAACCATGGCCTGCGTCTGCGGGTGCTGACCGATATCGTCGCGGGGGCCAGCGCGGGAGGGATCAACGGGGTATTTCTGGCACAGGCCATCCATTCGGGGCAAAGCCTAGAGCCGCTGACCAAGCTGTGGCTAAAGCGCGCCGATGTTGACGTGCTGCTCGATCCCGATGCCAGACTGTGGACCCGCTTCGGCAAGTTCTGGGCGGTGCCGATCGTCTCATGGCTGTTGTCACGGCCTGGCAATGTAGTCTCGCAAAGCGTCGCCCGCGAAACGCGCAAGGAAGTTCGGGCGAAGCTCTCGCGGCTGGTGCGCTCACGCTGGTTCGAGGCGCCGTTTGGCGGGCTTGGCTTCTCGCGCCTGCTGGCGGAGGCGCTTGATGCCATGGCCGCCAGCGAGCCCGGCACGCCCTTGCTGCCGCGCGGCCATCCGATCGATCTGTTCGTCACCGCCACCGACTTCAAGGGCCACAACGAAACCGTGCGCCTGCATTCGCCTCCGCAAGTGGAGGAAAGCGAGCACCGCGTCTCGATCGGCTTTCGTTCTGCCACGCCGGGGCTGGGCGGGATTGGACTGGCGGACACCAATGAACTGGTCTTTGCCGCCCGCGCCACCGCGAGCTTTCCCGGAGCATTCCCCGCGCTGCAATTTGCCGAGATCGAAAAGCTCGCGACTGAACGCGGCACCGCTTGGGAAGGCCGCGACACCTTTGCCATGCGGATCCTGCCCGAACATGTCCGGCGCGGGGAAGAGAGCCACGTCTCGCTGATCGATGGCTCGGTGCTGGTCAACGCGCCCTTTGCCGAGGCGATGGGCGTGCTGCGTGATCGCCCTGCCCAGCGCGAAATTGACCGGCGCTTTATCTATATCGACCCGCACCCGGACGAAATCGGCGGCATGACCCGCGACGATCCCAAGCCGCCGGGCTGGTTCTCAGTGATCTTCGGCTCGCTATCCTCGATCCCGCGCGAGCAGCCGGTGCGTGACAATCTGGACGTTCTGGCGCGCCAATCGCACGAGATGGAAAGCCTGCGCGCCATCGTCGATTCGCTGCGGCCCGATATTGAAGTGGCAGTGCAGAAGTTGTTCGGCCACACGATGTTTCTGGATCGCCCGACGCTGAAGCGGCTGACAGCTTGGCGAGCCAAGGCCCAGATCGCTGCTGCCAAGCGGGCCGGGTTTGCCTTTGATGGCTATGCCCATGTGAAATTCGCCGGGATCGTCTCGGACCTTGCGCGGACCGTTCACGCCGCCGCGCGCGGGGCTGGTATGGCCGATGTAGAAACGGTCAAGCGAATCCTGATGCAGCATCTGCGCACGCTGGGTTTCGATACACTCAGCGCCCCGCGTGGCGGAGCCTCGGCGACGGCGATCCTCTTTTTCCGCGAGCACGATCTGCAACACCGCATCCGCCGCTTGCGCCTGTTGGCGCGGCGATTGACGCAGGATTGGGACGGCGACCCGCTGGTCTCGGACGAAGATCGCGAAGAGGCACGCGATGCCATTTACAGCGCACTCGCCATCTATTTCGAGCGCGAGACGGGTGGCTGCATGGGGCCGGAGTTTTCTGAGCTTGCGGCGAAGGTCGCGACCAATCCCGGCGCGGTGCTCGCCCACATTGCCGCTTGTCGGGGACTGAAAGGCTGCGATCTCGCGGCGGACAAGCTGATGGCCGAAGCGCTCGCCAAGATGCCCGTGCCGCTCCGCCGCAAGGTGCTGCTCGCCTACCTCGGCTTCCCGTTTTACGACACCGTCACCCTGCCCCTGCTGCGCGATGATAATTTGGGCGAGTTCGATCCGGTGAAGGTTGACCGCATCTCGCCCGAAGACTGCCCCTCAATCCGCACCGGCGGCGCGGCAGCGTGCTTGAAGGGCGTGGAATTCTACAACTTTGGCGCCTTCTTCAGCCGCACCTACCGCGAGAACGATTATCTGTGGGGGCGGCTCCACGGCGCCGAGCGGATGATCGACCTGGTCGCCTCAGCCCTGCCCGAAGGGCAGACGATTGACGCCAAAGAACTGGCCAAGTTCAAGCGCGAGGCGTTTCTGGCGATTTTGGATGAGGAGGACGGGCGGTTGCTGGCTGATCCGGGGTTGGTGGCTGGGATCAGGGTAGAAGTCCTCTCGTCGTCCCGGGCTTGATGCGGGACGACGGTGGTTATTCCGTCAGCCCTTCCCACGCTTCCTTGATCCGGTCAAAAAAGCCTTTCGACTGTGGCGTTTCGTCGCCGGTCTCGGTTTCCTGAAGCTCGCGCAGCAGTTCTTTCTGGCGGGCGGAGAGTTTGGTCGGGGTTTCGACCATGATCTCGATCACCATGTCACCTTTGCCGCGCCCCTGCAGCACCGGCATACCGGCGCCGCGCTGGCGCAGTTGCTTGCCGGACTGGATGCCGGCGGGAACGTGGATGGTGTGGCGCACGCCGTCGAGGCCGGGGAGTTCGATATCACCGCCCAGTGCGGCCGTGGTGAAGGTGATCGGCACGCGTGTGATCAGGGTGTTTCCGTCGCGTTCAAACACGCGGTGGCGTGAAACGTGGATGAAGATGTAGAGATCGCCCGGAGGCGCGCCGAATGGCCCTGCCTCGCCCTTGCCTTCCAGCCGGATGCGGGTGCCGGAATCGACGCCGGGGGGGATGTTGACGTCAAACGCCTGCCGCTTGTCGACGCGGCCCTCGCCGCCGCACGAATGGCAGGGGCTTTCGATCACCTCGCCGCGGCCGTGGCAGGTCGGGCAGGTGCGCTCGACCATGAAGAAGCCCTGCTGCGCGCGCACCTTGCCGTGGCCGCCGCACAGGTTGCAGCGGCGCGTGCCAGTGCCGGGGGTCGCGCCTTTGCCGTCGCAAGGCTCGCAGGCAGTTGAAACATCGATCTCGATCTGCGCCAAGCGGCCGTGGAAAGCCTCATCG
>CANGBE010000180.1 GCA_947451875.1 Sphingomonadaceae bacterium
ATAACCGCCTGACTGGCGATCACAGCCGCGGCGCTGGCGATAGCCAGCAGCGGCCAGCGGAACCAATCAGGCGCAAGGTAATAGAACGGGCTGGCAATCGCCCCGCCATCGCGCAAAAGCAGTGCGGCTTGGCCAAGGTAATTGCACACCAGCGCTGGCAGAACGATTGCCAGCCACGAAACCTTGATCGGCTTGGGTCCGAAGTGCCCCATATCGGCATAGAGCGCTTCTGCGCCGGTTACCGCCAGCACGGCAGAACCCATTGCCAGAAAGCCCTTGAGCGGATCGTTGATGAACATATTGGCGGCATGGTGCGGGCTGAGCGCCCACATCACACCTGGCGTCTGGATGATGCTGGCGATCCCCAGCACAGCAATCGCCGCGAAATAGACCAGCATCACCGGGCCGAAGAGACGGGCAACTTTGGCCGTGCCACGGCTCTGAATCAGGAACAGAAAAATCAGAATGAAGACCACAATCGGCACCACCAGACGTTCCATCGTCGGGTTGTAAATCGCCACGCCTTCGATCGCGCCAAGCACCGAAACGGCGGGCGTAATCATGCTATCGCCATAGAATAGCGCAGTGGCAAACACGCCGAGCAGCACAATCCCACGCGACCAACTCTTGCCCGAAACATTCTGGTTGATCAGCGCGAGCAGCGCCAGGCTGCCGCCCTCACCCTTGTTGTCTGCCCGCATGATGACGGTGACATATTTCAACGTCACGATCACCATCATCGACCAGAACATCAGGCTGACGATGCCAAAGATGTGCAACTGATCGAGCGGCAGCGGGTGATGACCGGCAAAGGTATCGCGCATGGCATAGAGCGGACTGGTGCCGATATCACCGAATACAACGCCAATGGCGCCGATTGCGAGCAAGGCAACACTACCCTGATGGCCCCCGCCATGATGCGATGCGGCCGAGTCGTCAGCGGATGCGACAATTTTGGCTTCGGGATGCGGTTCGCTCATCGGTTCGACTTGCCCCAATTCAGCAGCGGACTCGGAACCTGAGCCGCGGCTAGGCGCAGGCGCTTAGCAACAGTGGTGACGGCCCGCAATGACTGCTGTTTCACGGCTGCGGCGCTGGAGCCTGCTGCCGAGCTATGAATGCATCCAGTTCCGCCAGTCGGGCAGCAAGTTCGGCCCGCCAAGGCGCGTCTGCCGGGCTGCGCGCCAGAAGGTCTGCCCATATCGCCCGGCCCTCACCCAGCCGCCCCGACTGAGCCAGTGCCAGTCCAAGAAAAAATGGCGGCGCGGGATTGCGCGGATCAAGCTGTGCGGACCGGTTGAAAGCATAGATCGCAGCCGGAGAAAGATTGCCTTCAGCATGCCGAACCAATGCACTCGCCAAACTGAGCCAGATTTCGGCGTTGTATGGCTCCTTCTTGGCTCCAGCACGTAGCACACCTGCTGCATCGGCATATTGGCCGTGGCGCAGAAAGGCGTTGGCGGTGATCAGGAACTTGTCTTGCACAAGATCGGGGGCTTTGTCGGGCGCGGTGGGCGCCGCCTTGGCAGCTTGCGCTTCCGCGGCTTCTCTTGGCGAACCGGGTTGGCCGGGGCTGCCTTGCAAGCCATAGCCGGCAAGGCCGAACAGCAGTGCTGCCCCCGTCGCTGCCCAAGCCTGCTGCGGCAGCTTGAGGAGCCAGGCCATGGCGGCGAAGCTAAGCACGCCAAGCACAATGGCATAAATCCAGCCGCTCATTCACCGTTCCTCCGGAAACGCTTGCGCAACAGCAGAGCCGCCATAGCGAACAACAACAGTGGTGCGGCAAAAAGTGGCCAAGTTATGCTCGTGACGCGCGGCGTGTAAGTTATGTATTCGCCGTAGCGCGCGATCAGCCATGACCGGATCGCCTCGGGATCTTCACCGGCGGCGATGCGCTGGCGGATCTGGTTGCGCATGTCCCCCGCCATTGATGCATCGGAATCGGCAATCGACTGGCTCTGGCAGGTGAGGCAACGGATCGTTACCATCAGAGCTTGCGCCTTTTCCTCCTGCGCCGCGTTTTCCAGCTGGCGATAGGCATAGGGTGCTGGCGGCATTGAATCATCGGCCAGAACCGGCACGGCAAAGGCCATCGCAAGAATCAGCAACAAGCGCTTCACCGCCCAGCCTCCTGCAGTTTGGCCAGCAGCTTCGGCACGTCATCCGGCATGATCACGCCGATGTGCTGGTGGCGGATCACGCCTTTGCCATCGATGACAAAGCTCTCCGGCACGCCGGACGAGCCAATGGCAAGCTGCACCGCGCTGACATCGTCCGATCCGATACGGGCATAGGGATTGCCATTGCGTTGCAGAAATGCGGCCAGATCCGCCTTGTGGTCACGGATCGCAATACCGTCGACTTCAACACCGGCAGCTGCAAGCTGAGCAAGCTGGGCCGATTCAGCCGCGCAAGGCACGCACCATGAGGCGAAGACGTTGAGCAGCTTTGGCTTGCCGCTCACCATATCGGCGCGCGAGAGGCCTGGGCGGCCTTCGGCTGCAGCAGGCAAGTTAAACTGTGGCAGAGGCTGGCCAACGAAACGGCTTGGCACATCGCTGCTGGCAGGGTGGATAAGGTTCCAGGCGACAAGGCCGACAAAGGCCCCGAACAGCGCCAAGGGCAGCCACAGCGCCCAGCGCGAAGCCTTAGGGGCGGCAGCTTCGCTCATCGCCCCTGCCCTTCCCGCCGGTCGGCGATTTTAGCGCGCGCGACGATCCGCCGCAGATCGCTCCACACGCGGCCGAGCAGGGCCAGCAGGCCGCCCAGAGCAATCAGTGCGCCGCCCAGCCAGATCAGTGAGACGAACGGCTTCCACCAAAGGCGAAGCTGCCAGCGGCCATCTTCGGCCTGTTCGCCGAGCACGGTATAAAGCTGGCCATTCCAACGCGTGCACAAAGCGCTCTCATTGGTCTGCTGCGGCGGTGTCCAGAAACTGCGCGACTGCGGGTGCAGCAATGTGACAGCACTGCCTCGGTAGCTGGCCTGCAGTTCAGCCTCCAACGCAGTCCAATTTGGTCCGGCGACGGGTTCGATTGAACCCAGCTTCACCTTCCAAGGCCCAACATCCACGGCACCGCCTACCGGCACCGCAACCAGCTTTTCCACCGTGAATGCAGAATCACTCGCCATCCCGAACAGCGAAACCGCGATCCCGAAGTGCGCAACAACCATGCCCCACAGCGGCAGCTTCACCCGGCGGAGCTCGCGCCCGCGCAGAGGCAGCAGACTGGCCACGGCCAGTGCTGGCGCAAGCATAAGCCCGAGGATCGGCAAGACCTTGCCCGGCGCAATAGCAATCGCCGCTATCGCACCCACAACCAGCAACACCGCTGGAACTATCAGGTTCTTCCTGATCCGCCCCACATTATCCTGCCGCCAGCGCAGCAGCGGCCCAACCATTAGCACCAGCAGCATAGGCATCACGAACAGCGCCGCCATCGGATTGAAATAGGGTGGGCCGACCGAAACCTTTTCACCCATCGCCTCGGTCAACAGCGGGTAAAGCGTGCCGATCAGCACGATCCCGAGCACTGCCGAAAGCATGACGTTGTTTATCACCAGCCCCGATTCTCGGCTGGTTACGGCAAAACGTTCGCCCTCGGTCACCGTCGTTGCGCGCAAGGCGAACAGTGTCAGCGCGCCGCCGATGTAGATCGCCAGCAGCACAAGAATGAAGCTGCCGCGCTTGGGATCAACCGCGAAGGCATGAACCGAAGTCAGGATGCCTGAGCGGACAAGGAAGGTGCCGACCATCGACATTGAAAAGGCCACAACACCGAGCATCACCGTCCATGCCCGCAGCGCATTGCGCGCCGCAAGCACCGAGCACGAATGCAGCAAAGCAGTCGCGGCCAACCAAGGCATCAGCGATGCATTCTCGACCGGATCCCAGAACCACCAG
>CANGBE010000181.1 GCA_947451875.1 Sphingomonadaceae bacterium
ATCACGGCGCACATCACTGGCTGCTGCAGCGCTTCACTGCCATCGGCAACCTGATCCTGATGGCCTATCTGCTGACCAGCTTCCTGATGCTGCCAGGTTATAACTTCGTCGCTGTGCATGCTTGGCTGTCCAAGCCGGTGGCGGCAACTGCCGTCGGCCTGCTGGTGATCAGCCTGTTCTGGCACGCGCGGCTGGGACTGCAGATCGTGATCGAGGACTATGTCCACGAAGCCGGCAGCGCCTTCGCTGCCAAGGCTGCACTCAACCTTCTTTCGTTCGGCGGCATGGTCTTCGGCCTGCTGTCGATCATCCGTATTGCTCTCGGAGCTGCTTAAGATGACCACTGCCCCCGCATACAAGATTATCGACCACACTTACGACACGGTCGTCGTCGGCGCTGGCGGCTCGGGCCTGCGCGCTACCATGGGCAGCGCTGAGGCTGGTCTGAAAACCGCCTGCATCACCAAGGTGTTCCCCACCCGCAGCCACACCGTGGCAGCACAGGGCGGCATCGCGGCTTCGCTGACCAACAACACGCCCGATCACTGGACCTGGCACATGTTCGATACCGTCAAGGGCTCGGACTGGCTGGGCGACCAAGACGCCATCGAATATATGGTGCGTGAAGCCCCGGCAGCGGTTTACGAGCTTGAGCATGCTGGCGTGCCGTTTTCGCGCAACGCCGATGGCACGATCTATCAGCGCCCTTTCGGCGGCCACATGCAGAACATGGGCGAGGGCCCTCCGGTGCAGCGCACTTGCGCTGCGGCTGACCGTACCGGCCACGCCATGCTCCATGCGCTCTACCAGCAGAGCCTGAAGTATGCGGCGGACTTCTTCATCGAATACTTCGCCATCGATCTCATCATGGAGAACGGCGAATGCCGCGGCGTGATCGCTATGTGCATGGATGATGGCTCTATCCACCGCTTCCGTTCCAAGGCCGTGGTGCTGGCAACCGGCGGCTATGGCCGCTGCTATTACACCGCCACTTCGGCGCACACCTGCACTGGTGACGGCGGCGGCATGGTGCTGCGCGCTGGCCTGCCGCTGCAGGACATGGAATTCGTCCAGTTCCACCCGACCGGCATCTATGGCGCAGGCGTTCTCATCACCGAGGGCGCACGCGGTGAGGGCGGTTACCTGACCAACTCCGAAGGCGAGCGTTTCATGGAACGCTATGCTCCCTCGGCGAAGGATCTTGCCTCGCGTGACGTTGTTTCGCGTTCGATGGCGCTGGAAATGCGCGAAGGGCGCGGTGTTGGCCCTGAAAAGGACCACATCTACCTCCACCTCGATCACATCGATCCCAAGGTGCTGGCCGAGCGCCTGCCCGGCATTACCGAGAGCGGCAAGATCTTCGCTGGCGTCGATCTCACCCGCCAGCCGCTGCCGGTCTGCCCGACGGTGCACTACAACATGGGCGGCATCCCGACGAACTATCACGGCGAAGTGATGACCATCGGCGCGGACGGCAATCCTGAAACAACCGTCCCCGGCCTGTTCGCCGTGGGTGAGGCGGCCTGCGTTTCGGTGCACGGCGCGAACCGCCTTGGTTCTAACTCGCTGATCGATCTCGTGGTGTTTGGCCGCGCCGCCGGTCACCGCCTCAAGGAACTGATCAAGCCGGGCACGGCCCACGCCGAACTGCCCAAGGACAGCGCTGACCTGTCGCTGACCCGCCTTGACCACTTCCGCAACGCCAATGGCGGTTCATCCACCGCCGAAGTGCGTCTGGAAATGCAGCGCACCATGACCAAGGGCTGCGCCGTGTTCCGCGACGATGCCCTGATGAGCGAAGGCAAAGCGAACCTCGCCAAAACCTATGAGCGCATGCAGGACATCAAGGTGACCGACCGTTCGCTGATCTGGAACTCGGACCTGATCGAAACGCTTGAGCTCGACAACCTGATCGCTCAGGCAAGCGTCACCATCCACGGCGCCCACAACCGCAAGGAAAGCCGCGGCGCCCACGCGCACGAGGATTTCCCCGAGCGCGATGACAAGAACTGGATGAAGCACACTGCGGCTTGGTTCGAAGGCTGGGGCGGCAAGGGCGGACAGGTCAAAATCGACTACCGCCCGGTGCACGAATACACGCTGACGGACGACGTGGAGTATATCAAGCCGAAGAAGCGGGTTTATTGATAATCCACATCAAGAGCTAGAATTGGAGGGCCGGGGCAGAAATGCTCCGGCCTTTCTTGTTTGGGAGACTCGGCGGTCAGTCTGGGCGGCCAGTCTGGGCGGCGAGTCTGGCAACCTCTGGTTACGGACGTCATCAGGCCTTGAGGATAGGTGGCAACAAACCCTCTTGCTATTGAAACGATAGAGGTGACATTATCTACCCAACAGCGCGAATCCATCGATGATTCGCCTCACGGGAAAGGACACCAAATGCGCGTCGGCATGCACCTCGGCTATCAGAACCTCGCGGGCGTGCCCGATCATGAGTTCTTCCTGCGGGAAACCAAGCTCGCGGTTGAGGCAGAGGCGATGGGTTTCGACTATGTCGGGCCGGTTGAGCACCACTTCACCGACTATGCTGCCTGCCCCGATCCCTTCGGGATGCTGTCCTATGTCGCGGCGAAGACGAGCAAAATTGATCTGATTACCGGCGCGGTGATCCTGCCGTGGAACAACCCGCTGCGGGTGGTCGAGCAGGCATTGCAGCTTGATGCCCTGTGCGAAGGCCGCCTGATTCTCGGCATGGGTCGCGGTGCGGCGCGGCGCGAATTTCGCTCGTTCGGCGTTGAACTGGCCGATAGCCGCGAGATGTTTGACGAGGCTGCCGAGATCATCATCGAAGGCCTCGAAACCGGCATCGTTGAGGCCGACGGCAAGTGGTACAAGATCCCCCGCACCGAAGTACGCCCGCGCCCCAACAAGAGCTTCAAGGGCCGGGTGGTGCAGGTGACGATGTCGCCCAGTTCGGTTGAGGTTTCGGCCCGGCTCGGTACGCAGGCGCTGCGTTTCAGCCAGGGTGACTGGCGCAATGCCATTCCCGAAATCAATTCCTACCGCGCCAAGTTCGAGGAAATCCACCACCGCAAGCCGCCCTCGTTCATTATCTCGGACTTTGTGATCTGCCACCCCGACAAGGCCGAAGTCGGGCGCCGCACTGACACATATTTCTCGAAAATGTTCGAGACGGTGGCCAACCACTACGAATTCATGTCCGATCACTTCAAGTCGCTGCCCAGCTATTCCACCTACGAATACATGGGCCGCGCGGCCGAGGCAGCGGGCGGCGCGCACAAGGCCTATACCGATTATATCGGCGGCAACATGATCGGCACGCCCGAGGAGATCATCGCCCATCACCAGATGCGCAAGGAAATGGTCGGCGATTACGAGATGCTCGCCAATTTCAGCTTCGGCGGTCTGCCGTATGAGATGGTCTACGAGCAGCTCAAGCTGTTCGCCGACAAGGTGCTGCCGCATATCAAGGGGTAACGCAGGGTGAGCCACCCCAAATACCCGCACCTGTTTACTCCGCTGCAGCTCGGCCCGATCACCGTGCCGACGCGGTTCTTTTTCGCACCGCATGGCTCGGCGCTGACCGTGGGTAGCAAGCCCGCTGATGACCTGATCGCCTATAGCGCGGCGCGGGTGGAGGGCGGCGGCTGCGGCATGGTGGTTATCCCGGTGGTGACGCAGGAGCGTGCCCGCACCCGCCAGCCGAGCCCTTATCCGGCCGGAAATGTCGCCGCGTTTAAGGCCTATGCCGATGCCATCCACACGGCGGGCGGGGTGGCTTTTGCCCAGTGCCTCTATCGCTGGCTGGGGAGCGGCTTCTGGCAAGTTATGGGTACGCCCGCGCCCAGTCTTTCGCCCTCAGTGCGGCAGTTTTCAATCATGGAGCG
>CANGBE010000182.1 GCA_947451875.1 Sphingomonadaceae bacterium
TCGGGTGCGGCCTGCACCACCGGCACAGAAGTAACCTGCGGCGTGGCAGGCGCTGAATTCTGTGGTGTCATCGGTGCCTGACCAAGCAGCGCAGAGCTGGCCACGGCAATCGATAGCTTCAAAGGGCGCAGAATCCGAAACATTTGCGCAGCTTCGCACAGCCAGTGCCGAAAGGGAATTGCACTTGTCGCGCCATATCGCTAGCGGCGGTGCTTCTGACGCAGTTTGCGTGCAGGTGCGGACAGGTGGCCGAGTGGTTTAAGGCAACGGTCTTGAAAACCGTCGTGGGTGGAAGCTCACCGTGGGTTCGAATCCCACCCTGTCCGCCATTATCATGCTAGGAATGGCTGGATGACCCGGCGGCACGTAGCATTCGATTGCGAAGGTTCGCTGTGCGTCGGTACGCTCGACGATGCGTCAGGCTCCACCGGACTTGTTATCGTAAGTGGCGGGAATGAGCTCAGATCCGGGGCATGGAACGGTCAGGCCTTGCTCGCCGCCCGTCTTGCAGCCGCAGGCTTTCCAGTATTCCGATTTGACCGGCGCGGGGTGGGAGATAGCGAGGGTGCCAATGGGGGGTTCCGCTCCAGCAAAGCCGATATTGCCGCCGCTCTCGCGGCCTTCCGCAGCGAAGCGTCGCAGATCACCCGGGTGTTTGCCTTTGGCAACTGTGACGGGGCCAGCGCGCTGATGCTGTCACAGGGCATGGGCTGCGATGGACTGGTGCTCTCCAACCCCTGGACCATCGAAGGTGACGGCGAAGAAGCCCCGCCCCCCGCCGCGGTCCGTGCGCACTATGCCCAGCGATTGAAAGACCCGCGCGCACTGTTGCGGGTTTTTACCGGCAAGGTGTCGCTGTCCGGCCTGTTCGCCTCGCTGCGCAGTGCTCTGAAACCTTCGCCTCCACCTAGTTCACTGGCGCAGGAAGTTGCTGCTGGACTGGCTTTTTGATCAGCTGATTCGGGCTATGAAAGGGTAGTCACCCCTTCGCGGCGAATTCCTGTTCCGCCACGAAACGTTCGGCATCCAGAGCAGCCATACAGCCTGTACCGGCAGCAGTAACAGCCTGCCGATAGGTGTGGTCCATAACGTCACCGCAAGCGAAAACCCCAGGGATTGCTGTCTTGGGCGTTCCGGGTTCGACGACGATATAGCCGCTGGCATCTAGTTCCAGCTTGCCCTTGAACAGTTCAGTGGCCGGAGCATGGCCGATGGCGACGAAAGCGCCGTCAGTGGGGATTACCGAAGTTTCTCCGGTTACAGTATCGACGACTTCAACCCCAGTCAGGCCGCCATTCGCCGGATCGCCAACAAAGCTTTTCACAGCCTTGTTCCAAGCTACCGAGACCTTTTCATTACCGAACAGCCGGTCTTGCAAGATCTTCTCGGCGCGGAAGGAATCGCGGCGGTGGATCACTGTTACGTCGGGTGAATGGTTAGTGAGGTAAAGTGCCTCTTCCACTGCGGTATTACCGCCGCCGATGACCACTACTTTCTTGCCGCGATAGAAGAACCCATCGCAGGTAGCGCAGGCGGAAACGCCCTTGCCCGAAAGCGTCTGTTCGCCTTCTACACCCAGCCACTTGGCCTGGGCGCCAGTAGCGATGACCAGCGTTTCGCCTTCATAGACATCGCCCGAATCGCCGATGGCGCGGAACGGAGGGCCCGAAAGGTCAATCTCGGTGATCGTATCCCAAAGCATCCGCGTGCCGACGTGTTCGGCCTGGGCCTGCATTTCCTGCATCAACCACGGTCCCTGAATCACGTCGCGAAAGCCGGGATAGTTCTCAACATCAGTGGTGATAGTTAGCTGCCCCCCCGGCTGCAGCCCCTGCACGACGATCGGCGCCAAACCCGCCCGCGCGCCATAGATTGCTGCAGAGAGCCCGGCTGGACCAGAACCAATGATGAGCATGCGGGTAGTGTGGGTAGCCATGGGATCGCGTATCCTAGTTTCCGTGTGAGCGCGCGAAATAGGCACGCCGCAAAGTTATTGCCAGCCTGTCAGTTTTCGACGAACAGAATCTTGGCGACAAGCCATGCCGCAATCGCCCCCGCGAGTTGAGCCATAATAAAGCCCACTACGTCCGCAGGCGCAATCCCGGCGAACGTATCACTAAGGCTGCGCGCAATCGTAATCGCCGGGTTGGCGAAGCTGGTCGATGAGGTGAACCAATAGGCCGAGGTGATGTAAAGCGCGACTGACGCCGGCACCCATTGCGGCCTTGCCTTTAGCGTGCCGAGGATAGTGATCAACAGGCCGAAGGTCGCAATGAACTCTCCTGTCCATTGGCCGACACCAGTGCGCGGGTGATGGGAAAACTGGATTACCGGTAAACCAAACATGACGTGCGCGGCCCAAACGCCAAGCACACCACCAACGATCTGTGCCAGAAAATAGCCCAGCGCCGCACCGCGCCCCAGCTCACCGCGAAGGCCCATAACCAAGGTAACCGCCGGGTTGAAATGCGCGCCGGAGATCGGGCCGAGCATGGTGACCAGCACGAACAACATCGCACCCGTCGCCACTGTGTTGCCCAACAGCGCAACGGCGACATTGCCGCCTGAGAGCTGCTCGGCCATCACGCCCGAGCCAATCACCGTGGCGAAAAGAAAGAACGATCCAAGCAACTCGGCTAATAGTTTGCGGTTCATGCGGCACCTTCGATTTGCCCGATCTGGGCAAGTTCCTTGAGCAGTTCCGCCCGATCCATCGTTTCAAACGGCAGGGCCAGCAGGGCTCGCACCCGCATCTCCAGCCAGCCCCAGGTTTGCTCGAATGCCGCATCGACCTCCGCATCACTACCTTCGACATCAGCGGGATCAGGTAGCCCCCAATGCGCTTTCAACGGCGCGCCCATGAACACCGGACAGGCCTCGCCGGCAGCATTGCCGCACACCGTGATCGCCAGATCAATCGGTGGAGCATCCACCCCGGTAAATTCATTCCAGCTTTTCGAGCGGAACGTTGCGATTTCGATACCCTTGCGCTGCAGCAGGCGCAGAGCACCGGGATGCGGAACGCCTTTGGGTTTGGATCCAGCGCTGTATGACACGATACGCCCCTGCCCCAAGGCACCGAGGATTGCCTCACCAAGAATCGAACGCGCGGAATTGCCAGTGCAGAGCACCAGCACAGAAAATGGTCTGGTCATTGGCGATCTCAATCAGCAGCAGGATGTCTTGGTAGGAGCCGAGGCGATGGTTGGAGCGCAACATGCGCTCGCGGCGGCATTGTCTGATGACAGCGCGGCGAAGTCAGGCGCGGCGCCATAGTCGGTTGACTCACCGTTGGTGAGGAAAGCTTCCCAAACCACGCCATCAGGATCGGCAATCCAGCTCTTTTCCGAGCGGGCATAGCAACAAGTTGTTGCGCCCTCCTCCGGCACGGGAGCTTCGGCGGCCTGAAGGCGGCCATATACGTCGGCCAGTTCCGCCGAATCCTCAACCTGAACGCCCAGATGCTCTATCCCCTTGGTTGCCCCGCATTTCTGAGAAATGGCGAAGTTGATACGCGGGTCTTCGAGCAGCCATTTGGCATAGTCGGACTTCACCACAGTGGGCTTCTCGCCAAAGAGGTGGCAGTAAAAGGCAATCGAACTTTCGAGACGCGATACGCCGACGTGCACGTGAAACCGTTTCATGCGACATTCCTCTCTGCGGATTGGACAGGGCTGCAGGCCGCATCGCTGGCGCAAGACGCACCGCCGCAGCAATTTTCGGTAAGATAGGACATCAGCCCGTTCATCACGGCATAGTCCGCCGCATAGATGATCGACCGGCTGCGACGCTGCTGGCTGACCAGCCCGGCATGGGCCAGCTGAGCCAGATGAAAGCTCATCGAGGAAGCAGGAACGCCA
>CANGBE010000183.1 GCA_947451875.1 Sphingomonadaceae bacterium
ATGCACCGCTTCCGAATTGCCGGTTTCCCAGCCAGCTGCGCCCCATGACTGGCACAGGGCATCGGCGATCCAGCTGACCGGGCGGGTGTCGCTGTCTGCAGGGCCGAAGTTCCAGCCGCAGGCCGCCGAGGCATCGCCGCTGGCCAACTTTTCGGCAATCAGCAGGTAGCCGTTCAGCGCTTCGAGCACGTGTTGCCAGGGGCGGATGGAATCGGGCGAGCGAATAAAGGGCGCTTTGCCCGCAACCAGTGCGCGGACGATGTCAGGGATCAGTCGGTCGGCTGCCCAATCGCCGCCGCCGATGACATTGCCAGCGCGGGCTGAGGCCAGCAGCGGGCCTTTTCCGAAGTAGCTGCGGCGATAGGCAGAAATCACCAGCTCCGCCGCGCCTTTGCTGCTCGAATAGGGGTCGTAGCCACCCATCGGATCGGCCTCGCGATAGGGCCAGACCCATTCGCGGTTCTCATAGCACTTGTCACTGGTGACGCAGACGATGGCCTTCAGCGAAGCTGCGCGGCGGCACGCGTCGAGCACGTGAACGGTGCCCTGCACATTGGTGGCGTAGGTTTCCACCGGGCTTTCATAGGACAGTCGCACCAGTGGCTGCGCGGCGAGGTGGAAGACCACTTCGGGATCGGCAGCCTGCATTGCCGCCTCAACCGCTGCCAGATCGCGGATATCGCCCTCGATGTGGGTGACCAGTTCGCCAACGCGGGCGGAATCGAACAGGCTGGGGTCTTCGGCCTTCAGAGAAAAGCCGGTAACTTTCGCGCCCATTTGTGCCAGCCACATGGACAACCACGAGCCTTTGAAGCCGGTATGCCCGGTCAGGAAAACGCGGCGGCCGGACCAGAATGGCCCATCAACGCAGGCGTTCACCAGCTTTTCCACGGCGCACCCTTCGCCCACAGCTCCTCAAGCAGCTGCTTCTCACGCAGCGTATCCATCGGCTGCCAGAAGCCCGTGTGGCGCCAGACTGCCAATTCGCCGGTCGCGGCGAGCGCTTCCAGTGGTCCTTTTTCCCAAAAGGTGGCGGCGCTCGGGATCAGGTCGATGACGCTCGGGTTCAGTACAAAGAATCCGCCGTTGATAACGCTGTTATCTCCGCTGGGCTTTTCCTTGAAGCTGCGCACAGCCTCCCCATCGATTTCGAGAGCGCCAAAGCGCCCTGGAGGGGTGACGGCAGCAATGGTCGCCTTCTTGCCGTGGCGGCTGTGGAATTCGAGCTCGGCAGTGATGTCGATATCCGCCACGCCGTCACCATAAGTGAAGCAGAAGGGCTCTTCCGGATCGAGATACTGGCGCACCGCTTTCAAGCGGCCACCGGTCTGAGTGTCTTGTCCGGTTTCCACCAGCGTGATCTTCCACGGCTCGGTCTTGGACTGGTGGATTTCGGTGCTGTTGTTGGCCAGATCGATTGTGACGTCGGCGTTATGCAGGAAATAGTTCGCGAAGTACTCCTTGATCATGTAGCCCTTGTAGCCAAGGCAAATGATGAATTCATTCACGCCGTGCGACGAGTAGATCTTCATGATGTGCCAGAGGATTGGCTTGCCGCCGATTTCAACCATCGGCTTTGGTCGCAATGACGTTTCCTCGCCAAGACGAGTGCCTAAACCGCCGGCCAGAATTACTGCTTTCGTCATTTCAACCCCAGAAGATTGAGGGAGCATTCCGCCGGAAAAGCCCCTCGTTTCCGGGGCAAAGTCCTGTGGGATTCGCCTAGGTTATGCAAGGGGGCAGGGGGGAATGGTCAAGAGATATCAACGGTTAGAATAAGTACTTAGAACGGTAATACTCTCTCCAGTTCTGTTAGGCTTGGCGCTTCCGATTCCGGATAGCCAATCCTCGCCAGAAAGGCGTGTCTGACGATCTCTGCCTGCTGCTCGATCCCATATCTGCCGAAAGCGCGGCCAGGCTCGAAAGTGTAGAGGTAACGACAGAACGGATGTCGGTGCAGGACCAGCCAATGCCACCCTTTCGTTTGGGCCTGCCAGACATGGACCATTTCGTGAACGAACAGTCCCTGCGCCGTAACCGGAGCATCAACGAAATCGTCGCAATAGTGCGGGCCAAATGGGTGGAAATGCACGTGACCTTGCGGTGCCATCACAACGTTGGCGGGCTGAAAAGGGAACCACTTGCGCCGCTTGATCCGCACAGGATCGGTATCGACTGCGTTGCCGAACATCGCGCGGACCAGAGCTCGTTCACCCTTGGTTAGCGGCCGCTCTCCGCCCGGTGGGCAGGCGTGGTTCATTGGCCGGAAGCGGCGGTCTCAACCGGAAGTTCGACCTGCACCTTGGTGCCGTCATCAAGGATCAGGGTGAGGGTGGCCTTAGCCCCCGGCTTCATCCGCTCGGAGAGTCCATCAACCATCACGTGCTTGCCGCCGGGCGCGAAAGTGACGCTGCCGTGGGCTGGAATGTCGACGCTGTCCATCATGGCCATGCCGGTCTTGCCGCCTTCGGTCACCGTATCGTGCATCATCACCATCCCAGCCCCGGCGATCTCGATCGAGGCGATGCGTGACGGCTTGTCGCCTCCGTTGCTTGCGTTGAAGTAGGCGGCCGCCGGATCGCCAGAGATAATCGGCAGAACCAGTCGTGCGTTGCTAAGCGAAACGCCGGCCGCCTGCGGCGATTGCGCGGCAGGTTGCGCCGCTGGCTTGCACCCGGCGATAGCCATGCAGGCAAGGCTTGCGGCAACGACAGGCAACAATCGCATTTTTCGGCAACCTCTGTTCAGTTTCAAGACGGTGCGTCGCTCTACTGTCGCCATGCCCTTGTGCCAAGAAAAAGCGCACCTATATCGCCCCTCAACGAGCCGCAAAGAAACCTTGCCGAATGTTCGGGAGGTGCCAGCGCGGTGTCCAACTGCAAGACGTGAGGTAAGGCATCCCATGGGTAAAGTTATCGGTATTGATCTTGGCACCACCAACAGCTGCGTAGCTGTGATGGATGGCGGCAAGCCCAAGGTTATCGAAAATTCGGAAGGCGCTCGCACGACGCCATCCATCGTCGCATTCACCAAAGATGGTGAGCGACTGATCGGCCAGCCGGCCAAGCGGCAGGCTGTAACCAATGGTGACAATACGATTTTTGCGGTGAAGCGCCTGATTGGCCGTCGCTTTGATGATCCGGTGACCCAGAAGGACACCGAGCTGGTTCCCTATACCATCGTCAAGGGCAAGAACGGCGACGCTTGGGTTCGCGCCGGAGGTGAGGACTATTCACCCAGCCAGATCAGCGCCTTCACTCTGCAGAAGATGAAGGAAACGGCAGAGGCCTATCTCGGTGAAACCGTGACTCAGGCCGTCATCACCGTTCCCGCCTACTTCAACGACGCCCAGCGTCAGGCAACCAAGGATGCCGGCCAGATCGCTGGCCTTGAAGTGCTTCGCATCATCAACGAGCCGACTGCGGCTGCGCTGGCCTATGGCCTCGACAAGAACGACGGCAAGACCATCGCGGTTTATGACCTTGGCGGCGGCACATTCGACGTTTCGATCCTGGAGATTGGCGACGGCGTGTTCGAGGTCAAGAGCACCAACGGCGATACCTTCTTGGGCGGTGAAGACTTTGACACGCAGGTTGTCGAATACCTTGCCGAGCAGTTCCGCAAGAAGGAGAATATGGATCTCCGCACCGACAAGCTCGCGCTGCAGCGGCTGAAAGAAGCCGCCGAAAAGGCCAAGATTGAGCTGTCGAGCGCGCAGACCACGGAAATCAACCTTCCGTTCATCACCGCGCGCATGGAAGGCGGCGCTACTACGCCGTTGCACCTCGTGGAAACGATCACCCGCTCTGACCTTG
>CANGBE010000184.1 GCA_947451875.1 Sphingomonadaceae bacterium
AGCTTGGCGTGCCGGGCAAGAGCTATGTCCAGCTGAACGTCTATAACCTGTTCGACCAGCTTTATGTCGGCGGTTTCTCGGCGGCACTGATCCAGTCGAATACGTTCAACAAGACGACGGGCGTTTCGGCCTATGGCAACCCCGGCACCGCCCAGATCGGCGCTCCGCGCACGGTCAGCGCCAGCCTGGTTGTTGAATTTTAATCTGGGGCAACCCACATAAACTAAAGGGAAAGGGGCGCTTCGGCGTCCCTTTCTTTTTGTGCGTTCTGCAGGGGAGTGGGACCGCGCCGAAGGCGGGGTTGCGGGGCACCCGCTAACCACCTTGTTCCGTCATCCTGAACTCGTTTCAGGATCCATTTCTCCTCTCAGGCCGTAGCCCTGTCGGGCGGGGAAATGCCTCGCGTTTTGCGTATCTCCGGCGAGACCTGGGCTATCGGCGCGATGGATCCTGAAACGAGTTCAGGATGACGAGGCTGCGAGGCTTTCTGCCAGTTGCGCCGCCCAAGGTCGCCAGCGCCTCACCCCTCAATCATAAACGCATTCATCAAAGTCCGAGGTCTTGATTACCCGGCTGCTTCGCGCGATGGCATTGCCGTGGCGGCGGGTGAAGCCGCCGGGATCGACCACTTCGCGCTTCTTGGGGTTGGGGAGTGCGGCGGCAATCCTGGCGGCCTCTACGGTGCTCAGCCGCGCGGAGGAATGGCCATAGTATCTCTGCGATGCGGCCTCTGCGCCATAGGTGCCAACGCCGGTTTCGGCGACGTTGAGATAAACTTCCATGATCCGCCGCTTGCCCCAGATGTTCTCGATCAACAGGGTGAACCACGCCTCCAGCCCCTTGCGGAAATAGCCGCCGCCCTGCCACAGGAACACGTTCTTAGCGGTCTGCTGGCTGATCGTTGATCCGCCACGTATGCGCCCGCCGCGCTGGTTGCGCTCAAAGGCCTTTTGCATGGCATTAACATCAAAGCCCGAATGGCTGCAGAACTTGCCATCTTCCCCGGCAATCACCGCGGCGACCATGTTGCGATCAATCCGGGAGAGCGGGGTCCAGTCCTTTTCGATGCCGTTGGGGTCCATGATCATCGTCGCGGTGATCGGCACTGGCAGCCATTTCAGCAGCACAACATAGAACAGGCTTAGGCTGACAAACCAAATGATCCCGCGCGCCACCCACCAGCAAGAGCGGTAAAGCCAGCCGCGGTTGGGGCCGGGGCGGGGTAGACGGGGAAGGCGGAGGCGGCGCAGCATCATGAATCAAGTCTAGCGGCTGCATCTCCCTTCGCCAACATCCATGCACTTTGTTTCTGTTGCATTGGCAGCGCAGTTGGCTGAATGGCTAATTCGGAGGGTCTAATAATGCCGTTAAAACTGCCCGTTTCCGCGATTGTCTTGGCACTTGCCCTGTCGGCGCCAGCGCTCGCCGAGGACCGCGATTTCTGCGCCAACCGGCCCGGGCTTGATACGCCTGCCTGCACACTCGCGCCGGGTGATGGCATGATTGAGATTGGCCTGCTGGGCTGGGATCATCAGGCCGATGCCACGGGCCGCGATGATACGCTAACGCTGGGTGACACCACTTTGCGGCTGGGCCTGACCCCGCGATCCGAAATCGATCTGAGCTTTAGCACTTACGTCCATGACCGGACGCGCGACTCTTCGGGCGTGAGTTCTTCCGCCAGCACCGGCGACGTTACCATTGCTCTCCGTCGCGGTCTCGCAGGGCCGAACGGGCCGATTGCCCTTCAGGCCTACGTCTCGCTGCCGGTGGGCAAGTTGCCTGGTGGCGCTGGCGATTGGGGCGCGGGCGTGCTGGTGCCGATGGGCTTCAACCTCGGCCACGGCTTCCAGTTCACCCTGACGCCCGAGGCTGACGCGGCGGTAAACTCCAGCGGATCAGGGCGGCACTTCGCCTTTGGCAGCGCGGCGGGGATTTCGCATGGGCTGGGCAAGGCGCTTTCGCTCACCGTGGAAGCCAATCTTTTCCGCGATCTCGATCCTTCGGGGCATGATACGCAGGCTGTCCTGGCGGAATCGCTTGCGTGGCAAGCAGGCAACCGGTTCCAGATCGATGTCGAAGCTGACGAGCAATTGTTGGGCGGGGTGCCCAATCGCTCGCTCATGCTTGGCCTAGCCCGGCGTTTTCGCTGAGCCACAGCTCTGTCGAAATTTTTTGACGCCCCGGGAATAATCTCAACCGGTAAGCGTTTTATCTATGTGCAAGGTGAAACGCAGCTTCCGCTGATCGCTCTGACACACCGAAATTGGAGATTACGATGATCAAGAAGTTTATGTCCTGCGCTGCTGCTGCGGCTTTCCTCGCGGCCGGCGTGACATCAATGAGCGTCACTGCCCAAGCCCGCGAAGGCGCACAGTCGGTTGGCGGTGGCCTGAAGTGCTATTACTATCTTGGCATTCAGTACTGCTACAAGGGCGTTTGAGTCCTTCCAGCGACAACGCTAAAATGGAAATCCCCGCAGGACCGGCTTGGTTCTGCGGGGATTTTCTCGTCTGCTTTGCGATTGGCCCCGCGGATAATCAGTTCGCCGGAAGCAGCCGCTTTTCGCCCGCAATCCGCAGCATCGCCTTTTGCAGTTTTTCAAAGGCGCGCACTTCGATCTGGCGGACGCGTTCGCGGCTGACGTTGTACTGCTGCGAGAGGTCTTCCAGAGTCTTGGGCTCATCGATCAGGCGCCGCTCGGTCAGGATGTGCTGTTCACGCTCATTGAGCGCGCCCATCGCTTCGGCCAGCAGGGCGTGGCGATGGCCGGCTTCCTGCGCATCGGCAACCATTTCGTCCTGCAGAGGGCCGTTGTCCTCCAGCATGTCCTGCCATTGGCCTTCGCCATCTTCGTTGAACGAGATGTTGAGGCTGGCATCGCCGCCCATCATCATGCGGCGGTTCATGTTGACCACCTCATGCTCGGCAACGCCCAGCTTGGTGGCGATGGCGGTTACCTGATCGGGGTGAAGATCTGAATCCTCATAGGCATCAAGGTTCTTCTTCATCCGGCGCAGGTTGAAGAACAGCTTCTTCTGCGCGGCGGTGGTGCCCATCTTGACGAGGCTCCACGAGCGCAGGATGAATTCCTGGATCGAGGCCTTGATCCACCACATTGCATAGGTGGCGAGGCGGAAGCCGCGATCGGGTTCGAATTTCTTGACGCCTTGCATCAGGCCGATGTTCCCTTCGGAAATCAGCTCGGAAACCGGCAGGCCATAGCCGCGATAGCCCATGGCGATCTTCGCCACGAGTCGCAGGTGGCTGGTCACCATCTGCTTGGCCGCTTCGGGATCCTGATGTTCGGCATAACGTTTTGCCAACATGTATTCCTGCTCTGGCGAGAGCATAGGAAACTTTCGGATTTCAGCAAGATAGCGGTTTAGCCCGGCATCGCTGTTGAGTGCGGGCACTGAGGTGGGGGCAGCCGGAAGGTTGCTTTCGCGATCAACTTCGGCGCGTTTGGTCTTTGCACGTTCGGACATGGTCTTCATAAGTCCTTTCATCGTCGGCTTACCCTTGCTGGACCCTGAATAGGCATCCAACGGCGGTAACCACTGGGAGTTATAATAGTTCACTCGATTGAAAATTTCACGATAATTCGACGAGCAGCGCCTCCATGTCGGCGGGCAACTTGGCGGTGAAGTGCAAGTGGTCGCCTGTAACCGGGTGGATGAAGCCAAGCTCTGCCGCGTGCAGGGCCTGGCGGTGGAAATCGAGATTGTTGAGCTTGGCGCGCACTTTTGCGTGGATTCGCCCATAGGCAGGGTCACCCAATAGCCCATGGCCGATTGAAGCCATGTGAACGCGCA
>CANGBE010000185.1 GCA_947451875.1 Sphingomonadaceae bacterium
GATGCGCCGCTTGAATGACCAGCGGATCAGATCGAGCACCATCACCCCGCGCAGCAAAAACCGCAGCGCGCCGAAGTTCCAGCGCAGCACGCGCACTTCCAGCCCCGGCTTGCGATTGATCAGCCACGTGACAAGCCAGCCAAGCCGCGCCGGCGGTCGCTTATGGCTCGGCTTATTCCACCAGCGTCGCCCCGGCCCCAGCAATACTCGGGTATCAAAATCCCAGTTGATCATCAAAATGCGTTGGCGCGCGGCCAGCATGGCTTCCTGCATCAGCGTGAAATAGGCCGCGCAATCGACGACGACGTGCGCGCGGCTAGCCATGGCATAGCGCCACACAACTGGCCGCGGAGCACTTTCGATTGCAGATTCGCCGATATCCTCCATCCCGCCCACCATGTGGGGCTTGGCCGTGGATGTGCAACTGTTTGTGCGTTTATCGACGCAACGGTGCAGCCGGACCCAAAGAGCGTTGACAAAATGACCGGTCGGACCGATTTCCCTTTGGGTCAAAAGTTGAATTACTTTTTGCGCAATTCGCGTTCATTCATCAACGCTTCAACCGAGTGCCGTCAAAGGCGGCCAGTCACTACAAAGGGAACCTGAAATGCTTCGTTCTGCCATGATTGCCGGCGTAATCGCCACCGCCACCCTTTCCGCACCGGTTCTGGCTGCAGAAGCCAAGGTTATGTCGACTGCCGAAACCACCATCGGTGATCTGCTTGCCAATCCTGATGCCAAGGCTGTTGTCGACAAGTACATGCCCGGCTTCAGCGGCAACCCGCAGATCGAAATGGCCAAGGGCATGACCTTCAAGCAGATCCAGCAGTTCGCGCCTGACCAGATCAAGGACGAATTGCTCGCCAAGATCGATGCCGATCTGACCAAGATCCCTGCCAAGTAAGCAGCTGACGAATAACAGGAACCCGGTCCGCAGCGCGGGCCGGGTTTCTTATTGCCCAGAGCCTGATGACGGCACCTTCAAGCCGCTCCATGCGGCAAGGAATGAGAGAACATCCGAACTCTCTTCGATAGCCTTAGCGGTCGGTTTCCCCGATCCGTGCCCGGCGCGAGTTTCGATGCGGATCAGGTGGGGCTTGCCCGCGGGATCGGCCGCCTGCAGCGCCGCTGTGTATTTGAAGCTGTGCCCCGGCACCACACGATCATCGGTATCGGCCGTCGTTACCAGCACTGGAGGATAGGCAGTACCCGGCGTGATGTTGTGATAGGGCGAATAGGCGCGCAGCACGCGGAAATCGGCCTCACGGTCAGGATAGCCATAGTCATCAACCCAATAGCGCCCGGCGGTGAAGCGATCAAAACGCAGCATATCCATCACGCCCACTTGCGGCACAGCAGCAGCGAACAGATCGGGCCGCTGGTTGACCACCGCGCCGACCAGCAGACCGCCGTTCGATCCGCCCTGAATGGTCAGTCCATCCTTCGGCGTAATCCCTTGCGCGATCAGGTATTCACCCGCGGCGATGAAATCATCGAAGACGTTCTGCTTGTTGTGCAGCCGCCCGGCATCGTGCCACGCCTTGCCATATTCGCCGCCGCCGCGCAGATTGGCGAGAGCAAAAGCCCCGCCCGCCTCCATCCACGCCATACGGCTGGCCGAAAAGCCCGGAGTCTCGGAAATATCGAACCCGCCATAGCCATAGAGCAGGGTTGGAACCGGCGTTTTGCTGTCGGCCAACGCCTTTTTACGAACGATGAACATCGGCACTTTGGTGCCATCTTTCGAGGCATAGAAGTGCTGCTCGATCATATAGGCTGCAGGATCAAAGGTCAGCTTCGGCTGGGCAAAGGGAACCGATTCTCCGGTCTTGCTGTCATAGCGATAGATCGCGCTCGGCTGGTTGAAGCTGGAGAACGAATAGAACGTCTCAGGATCACCCGGCCGTCCGGTGAAGCCCGATGCGGTGCCAATCGAATTGAGCGCGATGTCCTGAGCGTGTTTGCCATCTAGCGCTACGACCTCGGCTGTCGATGCCGCGTCCTTCAGGTAGTTGAGTATCATGCGCTGCCCGACAATCTGCGCGCGGGTGAGTGTTTCGGCGCGTTCGGGGATAACGTCGGTAAATGGCTGCCCTGGCTTACCCAGCTCCAGCTTGACCACCTTTAGCTTCGGCGCTTGCTTGTTGGTCATGAAATAGAGCGTGTCGCCCATGCCCTCGATCAGCCGCCAGTCATTTTCCAGCTTGCCAACGAGTTCCTGCGGTGCGCCCCATCTGCCGCCCTTCATCCGCATGACGTGAAGCGCAAACTTGTTATCCGTGCCCTTTGATGTGGTCACCACCATCCAGCGGCCGTCCCAAGTCACTTCGCCATAATGGCTAAGCTCGGGCTGATCGGGGGTGGAATAGACCAGCTCGTCCGCCGATTGCGGGGTGCCGATGCGGTGAAAGCGCAGTTCCTGGTTCTTGTTGAGCTGCTGGAATGCCGCGCCTTCTTTCGGCTCAGGGAAGCGCGAATAGAGAAAGCCCGAATTGCCGATCCACGAAATGCCGGTGAACTTGGCCCAGCGGATCTCGTCGGGCAGAACTTTGCCGGTCCTCACATCCAGCACCCGGATGATCCGCCAGTCCGTGCCGCCATCCTGCACTGAATAGGCAAGCAGATTGCCGTTCTTCGAAGGCTCCCAATCGTCGAGCGCGGTGGCCCCGTCTTTCGCCCACGCGTTAGGATCGATCAGCAGGCGCGCCTCTCCGTCCAGCCCCAGCCTCACGAACAGCTGCGATTGGTTCTGCAGCCCCGAATTGCGCATGTAGAAGTAATTGCGGCCCGCCTTGCGCGGCAGGCCAAAACGTTCGTAATCCATCAATTCGCGGATGCGCTTGGTAAACCACGGGTGGGCGGGAAGGTTGGCGAGGTATTCGCGGGTTGCGCCATTCTCGCGCGCAACCCAGTCCGCGACTTCCTTGTCATTACGGACATCTTTTTCCAGCCAGCGATAGGGATCGGCTACCGCTTCACCGAAGTGCTGTTCGACAATGTCGCCCTTGCGGGTTTCAGGATAGGCGGGGGCCGAAGGAGGCGCCGCTTGTGCAGTCATGGCTGAAAAGGCCAAGGCAGCTGTTGCGACAGCAATCGACGGACGGCGCATGACCCAGTTCCCCAAAAACAAAAAGCGGTCGCAGACCTTATCGTCTGCAACCGCTTTTGCGTTAGGTTCATCGACCAGCGACGCTTATTCGCCGTCGAAGTCCTCGTCGACGAGAACCGGACCCGAATCCTGCCCCTTGGCCGAGACATCGCGCTCAACCAGTTCAACCACGCCCATTGGCGCCGCATCCGAAGCGCGGAAGCCGGCCTTGATCACGCGGGTATAGCCACCGGCGCGCGTCGCATAGCGAGCGGCCAGAACTTCAAACAGCTTGCGCTCCTGTGTCTCGTCCAACAGCCGGGCATGAGCCAGACGGCGGTTGGAAAGGCCGCCCTTCTTGGCCAGCGTGATCAGCTTTTCAACGTATGGAGCCAGCTCACGAGCCTTTGAAAGGCCGGTGGTGATCTGCTCATGCTTGATCAACGATGCCGCCATATTGCGCAGCATGGCTGTACGATGTGACGAGGTCCGCTGAAGCTTGCGATGGCCTACTTTATGACGCATTTTCTCTATTCCGTTCGTAAGGGGGCCGTATCAGGTACCCCGGTCCAGGCGACGCTTTGGGCCGCCGCCTCCACCCTACCTCCCGGCGCACCGGGAGGGAATCTTCTGGATTAACCCAGCAGCTCTTGCTCGAGCTTCTTGGCCATCTCTTCGATGTTCTCAGGCGGCCAGCCGGGGATGTCCATGCC
>CANGBE010000186.1 GCA_947451875.1 Sphingomonadaceae bacterium
CAGTGCCTGCACCTAGGTTCTCTGCTACACCGGGAGTGATCAGTGAAAGTGTATCTGTGTCTGCTGCGGATGTTCTGGAAAGCTGGAAGTAGGGGCGTAAATCGCTCGCTCAGAGGCGGATGATCCGCTTGCCCAGGTTCTCCCCGCGATACAATCCAGCCAATGCGTCCGGGCAAGACCCTAGCCCATCGCTTATGTCCTCGGCGTAACGCAATTTGCCTTCGCGAACCCAATTTGTGAGCTTTTCGACGGCGCTGTCCCACAAGTCGAAGTGATCCAGTACAACAAAACCCTGCATTCTGGCGCGCTTGACCAGCAGATGGCGCTCAACGCGCGGGCCGCTGGGCCATGGATCCCATTGTGCGATGGATGCAGTGCCGCACAGCACAACGCGCGCAGCTTGAGCAAGGCGCGGATAGACCGTGTCGCTGATCATGCCGGCGGTGTTGTCGAAATAGACATGCACGCCATCCGGACAAGCGGCATCGAGAGCGGGACCCAAGCCATCAGCTTTGTAATCCAGTGCCATATCATATCCGAACAGGTCACGGCATTGCGCCACTTTGACCGGGCCGCCAGCAATGCCGACAGTTCTGCAGCCCAGAATATGCGCGATTTGGCCGACAGCAGAACCGACTGATCCGGCCGCAGTCGATACCACGACAGTGTCGCCCGGCTTTGGCTCACCAGCCATTGTCAGGCCCAGCAGGGCAGTGACACCATTGATGCCGAGTACGCCGAGTGCGAGCGAAACGGGCAGATCGGTTTGATCGACCTTGCGGACAATTTCTTTTGTAGTGACAGTGGCGAATTGCTGCCAGCCAAACCAGCCAGTGACCAAATTTCCGACATTCCAATCGGGATCGGTGCTTTCCACGATTTCACCGACAGCAAGTGCTTTCATAACGTCGCCAATCACAACCGGCGCGGCATAATTGCTGGTATCGGCAATCCAGCCGCGCATGGCTGGTTCCACCGACAGGAACCGGTTGGCAATACGGATTTCGCCCGGGTTGAGTGGGCTGAGCGGCCTGTCCACTATCTCGAAATTTTCGGACTGAGCGATGCCCTTTGGCCTTGAGGCTAGTATTACCTGACGGTTCACGAGATGCTCCTGTATGGTGCCTTCTATGGACGATGGTTCCATCCTATGGCGTCCTATCGCAGGGTAGGTGTGCAAAGCAGTCAGGGCCAGAAAGGGGTGGCCTAAATGCCAGACTTTCTTGCGCTGGCGAGGATTCCAGGAGAAGCCCAAACATGCGTGATGTTTTCATCTACGACCATGTCCGCACCCCGCGGGGACGTGGCCGGCCCGATGGCTCGTTGCACGAAATTCCCGCGATCGAGCTGGTTACCCAGTTGCTGAAGGCGGTTCGCGATCGCAATGATCTTGATACGGCACTGCTCGATGATGTCGTGATCGGCTGTGCCCAGCCAGTTGGTGAACAGGGCGGCGTTCTTGCGCGCGGCGCGGTTCTCAATGCCGGGTACGCCGATACGGTGGGCGGGCAGCAGGTCCACCGCTTCTGTGGATCGGGGCTAGAAGCGGTGAACAATGTTGCCGGGCAGGTTGCCTCGGGCATGGCCATGGCGGGCATTGGCGGCGGTGTCGATTCAATGAGCCGCACGATCATGGGCTATGACAGTGGCGCATGGGCTGCAGACCCAAGCGTGGCATTGCACAACTATTATACGCCGCAGGGTATTGGCGCCGATCTGATCGCCACGCTTGAAGGCTACAGCCGCATTGACGTTGATACCTATGCCGCCGAAAGCCAGCGCCGCGCCGCCGTGGCGTGGGACGAAGGGCGGTTCGCGCGTTCGATTGTTCCGGTTCGCGACGTGCTTGGCGAAGTCGTTCTTGATAACGATGAATTCCGCCGCCCCGGCACCACAGTGGAATCGCTTGGCGCGCTCAAACCGGCCTTTCCCGGGATGGCAGCGATGGGTTTTGGCCGCGTTGTTCGCGAACGATACCCACAAGTGGAAGAGATCAACCACGTCCACACGGGCGGCAATTCCAGCGGCATCGTAGATGGATCGGGTGTCGTCCTGCTGGGCAATGCCGAATTCGGCAAGGCAACCGGGCTGAAACCGCGCGCCCGGTTACGATCATGGACGTCGATTGGATCGGAGCAGACCATCATGCTCACTGCCCCGGTTGCAGTAGCGCAAAAGGCTCTAAAACTCGCAGGGATGACCGCCGACCAGATCGACCTGTGGGAACTCAACGAGGCCTTCGCCAGCGTTGTTTTGCGCTTCATGCAGTATATGGAAGTCGATCACGCGAAGATCAACGTCAACGGCGGCGCGATCGCCATGGGCCATCCGCTGGGTGCGACCGGAGCGATGATCCTAGGTACCGTTCTCGACGAATTGGAACGCCGCGATCTCAACACCGCCATGACACTGCTTTGCGTCGGCAACGGCATGGGTACTGCTGCCATCATTGAACGGGTTTGAACCGATGCGACATATTTCTATTGAAAACGGCGCCGACGGCGTTGCCATCCTTACCCTGAACAACGCCGATGAGAGCATGAATGTCGTCTCTGACGACTGGCTTGGCGAAATGAATGCAGTCATCGCGCAGCTTCGCGATGACCCAGCGGTCACCGGTGTGGTTATCACCTCTGGCAAGAAGGCCTTTATGGCTGGGGCTGATCTGAAAGCTCTGGTTGAAGGCTATGGCCGTCTGACCAAGCATCAGGCGTTTGAATTCAGCCAGAAGGCAACCAAGATGCACCGCGCGCTGGAGACCATGGGCAAACCCGTCGTCTGCGCGATGAACGGTTTGGCGCTGGGCGGCGGATTTGAGCTGGCACTGGCCTGCCACTATCGCGTTCTCGCCGATGATCCCAAGGCTGTTGTTGGTCTGCCAGAGGTCAATGTTGGCCTGCTTCCAGGCTCGGGCGGCACGCAGCGGCTGGCGCGGATGATCGGTGTTCAGGCCGCTCTTGATCTGCTGCTGACTGGCCGCTCTCTCGCTCCGGCGGATGCGCTGAAGGCAAAAATTGTCGATGAACTGGCTCCTGCTGGTGATGTAGTTGCTGCCGCCAAGGCTTGGTTGGCGACTGGTCCAAATCCGGTGCGCAAATGGGACGTAAAGGGCTATGCCGCGCCTGAGCAGCGGATGATGATCATCCCGGAAGTCGCCATGGGGTTCTCGGTCGGGGTCGCTCAAGTGGTGGATAAGGCGGGCTACAACATGCCTGCTGCTCCTGCGATCCTCTCTGCCGTGTTCGAAGGCATCCAGTTGCCTATGGACAAGGCGCTCTCGGTGGAAAGCAAGTACTTCGCCAAGCTCCTGACCGATCCGGTTGCCCGCAATATCATCCGCACCACCTTCATTTCGAAGCTGGCCGCTGAAAAGGGCGCGCGCCGTCCGTCTGGCGTTCCCAAGACCACCTTCACCAAGGTTGGCGTGCTGGGCGCGGGCATGATGGGGGCAGGAATTGCGTTGGTTTCGGCGCAGGCCGGGATCGATGTCGTGCTTCTCGACCGCGATGTCGCTACCGCCGAAAAGGGTAAGGACTACAGCGCCAAGGTCTTCGGCAAGCAAGTCGCCAAGGGATCTATGACGCAGGAAAAGGCTGACTCTATTCTGGCCCGGATTACCCCGACCGACGATTTCGCGCAGCTTGAAGGCTGCCAGATGGTGATCGAAGCGGTTTTTGAGGATCTGGGCATCAAGGCGGAGACCACCCGCAAGGCCGAAGCGGTGATCCCCGCTGATGCAATCTTTGCCAGCAACACATCAACCCTGCCGATTGGGCAGCTCGCCGAGG
>CANGBE010000187.1 GCA_947451875.1 Sphingomonadaceae bacterium
CGATCCAGTAGATCCGGATGACCCCGCGCGATTTTTCGGGGCCGATGGGATAAACTGTATGGCTGAAGTTGTTGCCGGTCGATCCCAGCATGAAGAAGCTTAGAAAAACAGCGAAATAGGCGCGGTTGGATGGGTTTTCCGGAACGTCACCGCGCATCAGCGCCTTGGCGCCAAGGCCCAGCCCGAGCATTTGCGCGGGGGTCAACTGTTCCATCGCATCAGGGTTTGACCAGATCGTCTGGGTGCGGTGCGGATCGTGCAGTTCCTGCGCAATCGGATACCCAAACGGGTTGTCCTTGCCTAAACCCGCGCCCGCCGAGCGCGGATGGATGAAGCGCAGGTGATAGTTTTCCTGAAAGTTGTCGTAAGTCAGCTTCCAGTTGGCATCGATCTCATAGACATATTCGGAAAACTGCGTGGCATGGGCGCAGGGCAGGTGGCTCATGCCCTCGGCCAGAGGCCCGAGGAATTCGAGCAGGTTTTGCTTCGGGGTCTTGTCAAAGTTCACGAAGATCAGCCCGGCGTGTACTTCGCAGGCGACCTGCTTGAGGGCGCAGTCCTTTTTGTCGAGTCCGAACTTTTCGAATTCAGGTGCGGAAATCAGCGCGCCGTCGGTGCCGAAGGTCCACATATGGTACTTGCATGAGAACGCATTGCGCTTGCCGCATGAGTCTTGCGTCAACTGCGTGCCGCGGTGGGTGCAGGCGTTGTGAAACGCGCGGATAACGCCATCTTTGCCGCGGGTGATGATCAGCGATGCGCGGGCAAATTCAAACTCGCGGCGGATGAAACTGCCCGATTCAGGTACTTCGCAAACATGGCCGCAGGGAAACCACGTGCGCATGAATATGGCCTGTCGTTCCAGCTCGTACCATTCGGCATCGTAATAGGCTGTGGCCGGGACCGGTGCGAGGCCAAGATCGGGCACAGGGGCCTGTTCAAATGTGCTGGTGACTTCGTTCACGATAATCTCCCGGCTGCTGGTTTTTTGCATTTACAGCGCCACCGAATGTTTGGCAATTATTTCGACAGGTCTGTTGTAAAAGATCGTGCCGTACTCAGGATAGCGCCGATGCGTTGGTGGTGATCGACGCCGGCAAGCGCGCTGGACCGCTGCGGAATTTCAAGGCCAATCATGATGCTATCGGGCAGGGCGGCGTAAAATTCGGCGAGGGGCAGAACGCCATGACCGGGAGCGAGCCGTTCATACTTGGCCTGATCGGCATATTCAGTGAACGGCGAAACCTCAGGCAGATCGCAGAGCTGGGCATGGCCAATCAGCGCAGGGTCAGTCGCCTTGAGTTGTGCAATGGTCCCGCCGGAGCGGAAGAAATGCATTGAATCGAGCAGCACCCCAGCATTGGTGCTACCACTTGCGATCACGTGGGCGGTGGCGCTGGCAAGATCGCCGCTGGGCATACCGGGCAGGAACTCGATGGTCGCCGCCATGCCCCGCTCGCCGGCCATTTCGGCAAACAGCGCGAACTGGTCATGACTGCGCGAAAGGTCGCCATCGATGCTGACGACGTTGAGCCGCTGGGCCCCCAGGTTTGCCAGCAGGTCCATGTCAGCAGCAGAATTGGCCATCTCCATCTGAGGGTGGATCAAGAAGCCTTCGCCGAGCATGACAGTAACATCGCGCGCGCTGATTGCGGCTTTCGTACGGTTGAACAGCGCCGCGTCATTGCGCAGAGACCAGCGCGGGCCATCTTCGGGTACCATCACGATCGGCGCGAGCGCGATGCCGATATGCGGCGCACCAAGATCAGCAGCCAGATGAACGAAATCGACCGGATCCTGACCCAGTGCGGTGATGAATTCTATGCCTAGCCGGTCCATGCGATCTCCTCCTATCGCAGCAGGTTAGGCGTGAGGATTTGGAGTGAAAGACGAACCGGCGTTGGATAGGTTAGAAATCAGTCCGGCGATGCTGCTGCGCTGCTATGTAAATCGTGAAGCATCTTGGTCATTAGACGAACCTGGCTTGGTGTATAATCTTTGAGAGCTGAGGTCAGGCTGCCGAACAGTTCGGACCGGATTTCCTCCAGTGCGGCTTGCCCTGATTCTGTGAGCTTCAGTTCGCTGCGCCGCTTGTCGGCTTTGCCTATTGTGCTGGTCACCAGCCCTGCTTCGGTAAGCCGAGTAAGTTCGGCAGAAACCAGACTTCTGCCAATTTTCAGTACGTCGCTAAGTTCGTGCGGATGGAACAACCCGGCGCCAATCAGATTCAGCATCCAGCCGCCGCGCGGCCCAAGCGAATAACGCTCGGTTACGCCGCGGGTGGCCTGAAGCAGCGGGCGCGGGCCAAAGACAAGTCCATGCGAAAGCGAGCCGATGTCATCCCAGACGAGCGGGCTGTCATCCTTCCACGCATCACCTTCGGCCTGTTTGGGCTGAAATCGGCTTAGGATTGCATCGCGGCGGGCGATGTCTTGCTCCATGCTCATTATTTGGGCTTGGCCGCATAGGAGAGACAGAACGAGCCAGATGCCGCTGGCCCATTCAATATCTGGCACGATCCACAGCCCGGAGCAGCAGCTTTGTAAAAGGCACAAAGCTCGCAGCGTTTGGTCGCGTCAGGCGAAAGATCGACGAATTGCAGAGACTTGCGCAGGCCCTTTTGAGACATCGACAAGGCTGCAGGATCATAGCAGGCCGTGCCATCGGCAAGCGCCCGGGTGGCGGCAAAGGCAGCAAAGGGTGCAGCAGCAGCCAGGGCCAGCAACTCGCGACGATTGGTAATCATGTCAGTTCCCTCTCGCCGTGCCACTTTCGACCAGTTCCAGCTTATAGCCTTCGGGATCGGTCGCAAAGGCCATCGTGTAACCCTTTGCTACATCGCGAACATCGCTGATCGTATAGCCCATGGCGCGCAGTTTGACGACCAGTTGCGGCAGACCGGAAATACGCATGACCAGCCTGTCAAAGCCATTGCCCATCGTCTTGGGTGGCAGATTGCTGGCCGAGGAATCGCTCATCAGGATCAGGCCGGGCTGACGCGGATCGTTGGCGAAGCCCAGCATTGTCTCGTGCCGCTTGAGCTGGCCCATTTGCATCAGCACTTTCATGCCGAGCCCATCAACGTAGAACTTCACCTCGCGGTCGAGCTGCGAAACGTTGAGTGCAGGGCCAAGCAGGGCGACAGCCGCTGGGGCAGGGGCTGCTTCTTCCGCCATTGCAGGCGCCGGGGCAAGAAAGGCTGCCAGACCGAACGCCAGCCTCATGCCATGATCTCGGTGATGGTCCTGTTGGTTTCCATCGACTTGGTGCCCCAGCGATCGACGGGGACGCCGAATGCCTGTTGGATCGAGAGGCCAACCCGGCTGACCGGTGTGCCGACGCCATCAACAAACAAGCCAGTCTTCACCCGGCCGCCAGCGCCGCCAGCAGTCATGATAGGGATATTGTCGATGGTGTGGAACTTGGCGAATTCGGTTTCTGAATGGGCCAGCACCAGCGTATTGTCGAGCAGAGTGCGGTTGCCTTCCTTCACCTTGTCGAGCGCCGAGACGAAATAGACCCAGGCTTCCATGATGCGGGTGAGGAAGTAGGTCGCCTCGGGCTGATAGCCCAGCCGGTTGTCGAGCACTTCCTCATGCGTCAGCTGGTGGTGGGTGATCGTCGAGCCAATGCGCGTCAACGACGATGCGCCGTTGTTGAACATCATGTTGAACACGCGGGTCTGGTCGCAGGCAAGTGCCATGACGAGCAGATCGGTCATGAACTCGTGGTTTTTCATCACCGTTTCGATCTCGGC
>CANGBE010000188.1 GCA_947451875.1 Sphingomonadaceae bacterium
GTCGCAACACGCTATGATCGCTGCTCGCACACCTTCATGTCCGCCATCTCAATCGCCGCAACATGCTGCTACTGGCTCTGATCAATGAGTCCTGAGCCTAGGTCTTGGAAGACTCCGCCTTCCGCTTCTTCATTGCATCATGAAATTGGTCGGCCCAGCCAGGCTTGACCAGCTGTTCCGCCCTGACAAGCCGCAGTTCTCCATCCGCTACGTCGCGTGAAACCGCGCTTCCTGCGGCGACGATAGCATCCGCGCCAATCCGCACAGGTGCTATAAGCGCGGAATTGGAACCAATGAAGGCGCGCTCACCGATCACGGTCTTATGTTTAAAATAGCCATCGTAATTACAGGTTATCGTGCCCGCGCCGATATTGGCCCCTGCCCCCACCTCAGCATCGCCAATGTATGACAGGTGGTTGGCTTTGGCACCCTTTCCAAACACGGCCTTTTTCACTTCAACGAAGTTGCCAATCTTAACCTTCTCGCCCAGAACCGCGCCGGGGCGCAGGCGGGCGTAAGGGCCAACCTCAACCCCGCTAGCAAGGCTCGCACCTTCGAGGTGGCAGAATGCGCGGATGGTAACCTTGTCTGCTACATGGACGTTGGGGCCGAAGAAAACGTTCGGCTCAATCGTCACATCGCGGCCGATTGAAGTGTCCCATGAGAACCAGACTGTCTCCGGGGCAATCAGCGAGGCTCCATCGGCCATCGCCTGCGCCCGGCGGCGCTGCTGCCAACGACCTTCCGCATCGGCGAGTTCGGCGCGACTATTGATCCCGGCGACTTCGTGCTCATCTGCGGCGATGACCACTGCACATGAGCGACCATCTGCCAGCGCGATATTGACGACGTCAGGCAAGTAATATTCACCCTGCGCGTTGTCATTTCCAACCCGCGCCAACAGCGCAAAAAGATCGCCCCCACTGGCTGCCATCAAGCCGGAATTACAAAGACGGCAGGCGCGTTCGGCCTCGCTGGCGTCCTTGAATTCGACCATCTTTACGATCCGATCACCTGCAACGATCACCCGGCCATACTGCAGGGCGTCATCAGGCTCGAAAACCAGCACAACAACGGCAGGAGCATCATTGGCATGAAGCCGATCAATCATCGCCTGCATCGTATCCGAACTAACGAAGGGGACGTCACCATATAGCACCAGCACATCGCCATCGAATCCCGCCAGCGCGGGCTCTGCCATTCTCACGGCATGAGCGGTCCCTTCCTGCGGTTCCTGCACCGCAATCGTCGCACGCTCGCCCAGCGCAGCTTCGAGCTGATCACGGCCTGATCCGACGACCACGACCTGTTCGGTTGGTTGCAGCGCGGCGACGCTAGCCATCAGGTGCTCGATCATCGGCCTGCCGGCAATGGGGTGGAGCACCTTATGCAGATCACTCTTCATGCGGGTGCCCTTGCCCGCGGCAAGGATGACAGCGGCCAGTGGCCGAGTGGTTGAATTAGCGTTCATAGCCGCAAGCTTTGCCACCAAATGCTTGCCGTTTCCACCTAGCAAAGGCATCGACACTAATCATGAACCAATTTCCTTTTGATATCGTCGGCTTCGACCTTGATGGCACGCTGCTTGATACCAGTCGCGATCTCGGCATGGCGCTCAATCACGCACTGAAATTGGCAGGAAGGCCCGAAGTGCCGCTGGGCGATGTCTCGGGTCTGATTGGCGGCGGGGCGAAGGTTATGCTGACCCGCGCGCTCGCTATTACCGGCGGAGATGATGGCCTGGATGTTCAGGCAATGCACCGCGATCTGCTTGCTTATTACGAAGCGAATATAGCTGTTCACACCCGGCTTTTTCCCGGCGGTGAGGCCATGCTTGATGGTCTCGCAGGCCACGGCGCGAAGCTGGCACTCGTAACCAACAAGCTGGAATTCCTCGCGCGTAAACTGTTAGATGAACTGAATCTGACACACCGGTTCGCGACAATCATCGGCGGCGATACGCTTGGTCCGGGCCGAGCCAAGCCCGCTCCAGATCTTCTGCAAGAAATGTTGGTGCGGCTTGGTGGTGGCAGGGCGGTCTATGTCGGGGACACGACCTTCGACACCGGCGCGGCACTGGCCGCAGGAATTCCCTGCGTCACTGTCAGTTTCGGATTCCTAGACGTTCCGCGCGATCAGCTTCAGTCGGCAGCGATGATCGATCATTATGACGACCTTATCCCTACGCTAATGGCGCTTTAGTCCTAATTCGGTTGAGCAGCACCAAGCTGCCGCTACGGCAAGGCGCACAGCGCGCAATCGGCTTGATCCCGGCCCAGCAAAATGCCAACGCAGCCCAAGAATTGTTGCATTTTCGAATGCAAATCGCATGGAGAATCCGATCATGACCATCTCATTCAAAGACAAGGTTGCTATCGTCACTGGCGCTGGTGGCGGCTTGGGCAAGGCCTATGCGCTTGAACTCGCACGGCGCGGGGCGAAGGTTGTAGTCAATGATCTCGGCGCTGCGCGCGATGGCACCGGCCATTCCGATGCTGCACTTGCAGTTGTCGAAGAAATAAGGGCAGCAGGCGGTGAAGCCATGTCAAACGGTGGCAGTGTCGCCGAATATGAGCAGATGGTGGAAATGGTGGCCAAGGCAAAGGAAGCTTGGGGCGGAGTTCACATCCTGATCAACAACGCAGGGATCCTGCGTGACAAGACCTTCATCAAGATGGAGCCGAGTGATTTTGAATTGGTGGTCCGCGTCCACCTGCTCGGTTCGGCCTTCGCGTCGAAGGCTGTTTGGGAAACAATGCGCGAACAGAACTATGGCCGCATCCTGATGACCACATCATCAACTGGAATTGGCGGAAATTTCGGCCAGGCGAATTATGGCGCGGCAAAGCTGGGGCTAGTTGGCCTTGCCAAGACGCTGCATCTCGAAGGCGCGAAATACAACATTCGCGTTAATTCGATTGCGCCAACGGCCGGGACCCGGATGACCGAGGACATTTTCCCTGAAGAAGCCTTCAAAGCCTTCAGCCCGGAAAACGTAGCGCCCGCCGCGCTGTTCCTCGTCAGCGATGACGCGCCATCCAATGCTATTGTTGGCGCTGGTGCTGGCGTATTCCAGAGCGCTTTTGTTACCATGAACGAGGGCGTTCTGCTGGGCGGCAGCGACTGTTCGGTAGAAGGCGTTGCCGCGAATTGGGCAAAAATCAGTGATCGCAGCGGCGATTCGGTGATCCAGAACGGTCTTGAACAATCAATGCACGCGATGGGCATGCTGCAAAAGGCGGCCAATGGCTAACCCTCTACCACCTTCAGCAATTTGCGCTCCAGCGGAAACAGCACGCCAGAAAGTTCGTGCCCGCGTTTGAGAATTTGTCCAGCTTCGCCAAACAGGGTCCACATGCCCTGTTTGCTGCGCAGCGCAGGGCGTTTTTCTATTCGCGCTTGCGGCCGTTCGGCAGCGCGTCGGAAGGCACTGAAACTTGCTGCCTCGCGATCAAAGTCCATGGCATAGTCGCGCCACTCCCCTGCTGCGACCATGCGGCCGTAGAGATCAAGGATGCGCTGCAATTCGGTGCGTTCAAAACCCACCTGCATGGGCTGAGAATTGGGAAACGGGGTGATTACCGCGCTCAAGCCGACTTCTTGCCTTTCCGGGGGGCAGTCTGCTTGGGTGCAAGCTCGTCGCGCTCGGCCATGAGCACCGCGATCTTCTTTTGCAGGGTTTCAACTTCGCATTGAAGCAATTCCAGCTTCTGCGTTGCCGGGTCAAACCGCTCCGAACAGGGCGTGCCATA
>CANGBE010000189.1 GCA_947451875.1 Sphingomonadaceae bacterium
ATCGCCAATGTCTCGGCCAACGATGCCTGCGTCGTGCTTGCCGAAGGCGCAGCGGGTTCGGTGCCAACCTGGGTTGCGCTTATGAATGCCCAAGCGCGACGAGTGGGCATGAGAGACAGCCATTTCGGCACACCCAATGGTTGGATGGACGAGGGTGAAACCTTTGTTACTGCCCACGATTTGGCGCTGCTGGCAGGTGCAATGATTTCTGAGCATCCGGACCTCTATCACCGATATATCGGCCATGAATCGCTGACCTGGAACGGGATTACCCAGCCTAACCACGATCCCATTCTCGGTAAGCTTGCCGGGGCCGATGGAATCAAGACTGGCTTCACCAATCAGGCTGGATATGGCTTTTTGGGCTCGGCAGAGCGCAATGGACGGCGGCTGGTTATGGTGATTGCCGGGGCAGATCTTGCGCCTGATCGGGCCAAGGCGGCGAGCGCGCTCATGAACTGGGGCTTTGCTGCTTTTGCTAGCAAGCCGTTGTTCAAGCCCGGACAGGTGATTGGCGAGGCACAGGTTCAAAGTGGCTCGGCGCGGCATGTCAGTTTGGTTACACCATCTGGCTTTGCAGCTTCGGTGCCAAAGGTTGCGGGCGGGCAGACCAGCCTCAAGATCGTCTATGACGGCCCGCTTGAAGCGCCGGTTACCAAGGGCTCAATGGTTGCATCGCTTGAGATCCGCGTGGGCAATGGCGAGCCGCATCGTGTGCCGCTGATTGCAGGCGAAACGGTGGGCAAGGCCAGCCTGTTTGAGCGTTTGCGCAATGGCCTGATGGGATTGCTCACGTGAGGCCTGGAAAATTCATTGCCTTTGAAGGCGGTGAGGGTGCCGGTAAATCGACACAGTCACGGCTGCTGGCAGAGGCACTGCGAGCGCAACGCCGTGAAGTCGTCACCACGCGCGAGCCCGGAGGCACAACCGGTGCAGAAGCCATACGCGCGCTGTTGCTCGGCATGGAGGGGGAGGGCTGGCACCCTCGCGCTGAAGCCTTGCTATTTGCCGCCGCGCGGTCAGATCATGTCGAACGCCTGATTGTGCCGGCAATCGAGCGCGGAGCGTGGGTGATTTGTGATCGCTTCGTTGATTCGAGCCGGGCCTATCAGGGTGGGGGTGGAGGTCTGTCCGATGTTGAGGTGATGGAGCTTCATCGTATCGGCTCCGGCGGCCTGCTGCCTGACCTGACCCTGCTGATCGAAGTTTCACCCGCAATCGCCGCAAAGCGCCTTTCTGCGCGCGATGGTGACGCTGCGGACCGCATCGGTGGCCGCCCCCAGTCATTCCATACCGCGGTCGCTGCTCGCTTCGATCTAATGGCAATGGCTGATCCGGAACGCTTTGCCCGGATCGATGGCAATGGCAACGCAGAAAGTATACACGCAGCGGTTCTGGCCTCGTTGGATCGTCTGGTATGAGTCTGATCGGCCATGACGAGGCTTGGCGTGAATGGCGCAAGGCGCTTGGTTCGGCGCGCATGCATCACGCATGGCTGCTCGTCGGGCCAAAGGGCATGGGCAAGGCACTGTTCGCCCGCGCCGCTGCCGCCGAATTAGTCGCCGAAGCAGGCGTGTCGCAGCCGCAGTCTGATCGTCACCCCGATATCCTGTTCCCCGTGCATCCGCCTGAGAACAAGGATGAGGCTGCCAAGCGCGACAACGGGCAGGAATACAAGCGCAAGCGCTCGATCCCGGTCGATGAGATCCGCGCAGTCCAGCAGCGGCTGACCACGCGGCCAACCTTGGGTAATCGCCGGGCCGTGATCATTGACCCGGCGGACGACATGGAAAAGAGCGCGTCTAACGCTCTGCTCAAGAGTTTGGAAGAGCCGCCGGTGGGCACCTTTTTCCTGCTGGTGTCGCATCGTCCTGGTCGGTTGCTGCCGACAATCCGTTCACGTTGCCGGATTTTGCGTTTTCCGGCGCTGCCTTCCGAAGAAGTTGCCCGGATCGTATCGCGAGATGCTCCACAAGCCGATAGCGCCACCCGCGCCGCAGCCGTTGCTGCAGCGGAGGGATCGCCGGGTGCAGCTTTGGGCTTTGTCGATCAGGAACTCGGCGGCCTGCATGGCATCATGGAACGACTTGTGATCGAAGGCGACGAGCACTTTGCTCTGCGCGGAGCCATGGCGGCAGAGATCGGCGCAAAGCCGGATAGAGATCGGCAGATGGCTACGCTTGATCTCGCTCGGGCTGTGCTGAGTGCTTCTCTAACGGGGGGCAGTGCCGCTAAGCAGGCGCGGGTGATCGAAGCCCATGCAGAACTCGCCCGTCTTTCAGTGGCTGCTCCGACAGCCAATTTCGATCCCGGGCTTCTGGTGATGGAAATTGGCGGGTTGCTGGCATCGGCTGCTCTGCCTAGAGAAGCGGCCTAAGACCTCAGGTATAGAAAGCTTTGCCCCGGCTATGGCCGATCCGTTTTACATCACCACCGCCATTTCATACCCCAATGGCAAGCCGCACATCGGCCACGCCTATGAGGCGATTGCTGCCGACGTTATCGCGCGTCACCAGCGCCAGCGGGGCAGGGACGTGCGATTCCAGACCGGGACTGATGAGCATGGTCTGAAGATGGCGCAAAAAGCGCGCGATCTGGGTGTTACGCCGAAAGAACTTTGCGATGAAATGTCTGCCTATTTCATTGATATGTGTAAAGCTCTGAATGTTTCTTATGATGTTTTTATGCGCACTACAGAGCCGCGCCACCATGCGGCCAGCCAGGAACTGTGGCGGCGGATGGAGGCCAAAGGCGACCTCTACCTCGATCGCTACGAAGGCTGGTACTCTATCCGCGATGAAGCCTATTACGACGAAGTCGAACTGACAGCTGGGGAAGGGGGAGAAAAGCTCTCGCCTCAAGGTACACCGGTTGAGTGGACCGTTGAGGAAAGCTGGTTTTTCCGCCTTTCTAAATATGCCGAGCCGCTGCTGGCGCTGTACAACGAGCATCCGGAATTCCTCAAACCCGATAGCCGCCGAAACGAAGTTATGCGTTTCGTTGAAAGTGGCTTGCGCGATCTTTCAGTGTCTCGGACAAGTTTCGACTGGGGCGTGAAGGTCCCCGGCAGCGACGCTCAAGAAGGGTCTGGGCACGTCATGTATGTCTGGGTGGATGCCCTGACCAATTATCTGACAGGACTTGGTTTTCCGGATAATACGCCCGAAATGGTGAAGTGGTGGCCAGCCGACCTGCACCTAATCGGCAAGGACATCGTCCGCTTCCACACCGTTTACTGGCCCGCCTTCCTGATGAGCGCGGGTCTGCGGCTGCCCAAGCAGGTTTTCGGCCACGGCTTCCTGCTCAACCGCGGCCAGAAAGAGAGCAAGTCGCTCGGCAATGTCACTGATCCGCTCGAACTGGCAGAGCGGTTTGGTGTTGATTCCTTGCGCTATTTTCTGATGCGCGAAGTGGCATTCGGGCAGGATGGTTCTTATTCGCCCGAAGCGATTGTGACCCGGTGCAATGCCGAACTGGCGAACAGTTTTGGGAACTTAGCGCAGCGGACTTTGTCCATGATTTTCAAAAATCTGGATGGGAAGGTTCCCGCTTGGGGCAGCGATCCAAAGGACATTCAGCTAAGATCGGAAGTGCGCTCCATCGTCCTGAACGACGTCAATGCCGAATTCGGCAATCTCGCGTTTTCAGTAGGACTCGATGCCTGGATGAAGGCGGTCTTTGCCTGCAATGCCTACGTTGACGAGATGGCACCTTGGGGGCTCCGC
>CANGBE010000190.1 GCA_947451875.1 Sphingomonadaceae bacterium
AAACCTTCAACCATTCCTCCCGGATCATGTCGCTGGTTTCGCGCGATCCATCGTGGCTCCACCCCGGCACGCGCCAAATATAGCATAGCTTGGCGCGCCACGGTGCGCGCCACAGATCCTTGGCAATGCCAATCCATTCGTGGAATGCTGACCACAGCAGGTTATTGCTGCCGAGCTGCTTGATGATGCCATAGTGGATGCGGGTATCTTTCAGTTCCGGCTGGAAGGTGCCGAAAAGGCGATCCCAGAAGATGAATACGCCGGCATAGTTACGATCAAGATATTGTGGATTCACTGCGTGATGTACCCGGTGATGGCTGGGGGTGTTCATCACTGCTTCGAACCAGCGCGGACAGCCGCCAATCGCTTCGGTGTGAATCCAGAACTGATAAATCAGGTTCACGCCGCCGACCGTGGCGATCATCAGCGGATGGAAGCCGAACAGAACGGGCCAGATGCGGAACGCGAATGACAGCGCGATGAACCCGGTCCAGGTTTGTCTCAGCGCAGTCGACAGGTTGTAGTGCTGGCTGGAGTGGTGGTTGACGTGGCTGGCCCAGAACCAGCGCACCCGGTGCCCGCTGCGGTGGGCCCAGTAATAGTTGAAATCATCGAGCAGAAAGCATGCGATCCATGCCCACCATTCCCAGCCAATCGTGAAAACGCGATGCTGATAGAGCCAGAATGCGGCCGCAGCGACCAGCCCGGCAGTCAGGAATCCTGAAGCCGTGGAACCCAGCCCCAATGCCAGCGAGGTAAGCGTATCGGCAGGCTCAAAGCTTCGCGGTGCGCGTTTGCGGGCCCATAGCATCTCCAACAGTATCAGCAGGACAAATGCCGGGATGGCATAGGTAATTGGCCCCGAGTTTACCATGCGCTCCCCTCCAGCCGCCTGAGGCTTCCCGCCCAAACCTGTGCCTCGGAACCAAGATCAAGCGTCACCGCACCGAACATGCGTTCGCCCGAGGCAATGGTCAGGAGATTGCGGTCCAACCGTGATCCGTGGTGGCTGGTCAGCAGGCGGGCGGCAAAATTGACCCCGTGGCGGCGAACCAGCATGATCCGGCCGGCACTGTCTCGCAGCAAGGCGCCGATGCCGGCTCGGTCGATGGCAATATCGATGGGTTCAAACGTAATGTTCGCCACCCGGGCAAGTTCGCGCACTTCATCGACGTTGCGCAGACGTATGTCTCCGCCAAGGCCCATGATGCGCGCCAGCCAGCTCACCAGCAGTATCGCGATCAGCGAACCACAAAGCTGGAGTGCGATTGCGCTCACTATTTGCGGGACGCCAGCATGTCGACAATGGGCCGCACCGGGCTGATGTCATAACCTGCATTGGCCGCAGCTTCGGCCAGTTCATCCGGATTGGCGCCTTCGCTTGCCTTGGCTAACGACCAAAGCAGCGTGGAGCGAGTCCCGGATCGGCAGTAGGCGAGAATTTTGCCTGATCCGGCTTTACCGAGCGCTTCGGCCATGGCTTTGACTTGCGGTTCACTGAAGCCCGCGTGGGTAACGGGGATCGCCACATAGCTCATCCCGGCGCCGAGCGCCGCAGCCTCAATTTCCGTTCCGGGCGTTTGGCCCGGTTCTTCATTTTCGGGACGGTTGTTGATGATCAGGGTTACCCCCATCGCTGCCGCCTCGGCCACTTCGGCCGCGCCGATTTGCGGACTGGCATAGACCTGTTCGGTCAATTTCCGGAACATATGCCCTTATCCTTCCTTTGCGCTGCGAGCCTTGGCGCGGCGATTGCGAGCTAGAATGTTGAGCGTCTCGACTAGAGCCGAAAAGCCCATCGCAGCGTAGATATAGGCCTTTGGAATGTGCACGCCAAAGCCATCAGCGATCAGGACCACGCCGATCATCACTAGGAAGGCTAACGCGAGCATAACCAACGTCGGGTTCTTCTCGATAAAGTGCGAAAGTGGCTGGGCGGCGAAGAACATGATGGTGACCGTAATCACCACCGCGGTGATCATCACCGGTACATCATCGGTCATGCCGACAGCTGTTAGGATCGAATCGATCGAGAACACTAGATCCAGCGCGATGATTTGAGCAATGGCTGAGGCGAAGCTAATGGCAGCGCTGCCCTTGTCATGATCGAGCAGTTCCCCGCTGTCGCCTTCAGGATCCATATTGTGATGGATTTCCTTGGTTGCCTTCCACAACAGGAAGAGCCCGCCGGCAATTAGAATCAGGTCCCGCCCGGAAAAGGCGGTTTCAAAACCGGGCTCGCCGTGCGGACCTGCTGCGCCAGCAAATCCAAGGTCGATCAGCGGCCGTTGCAAGGTGACGATCCAGCCGATCAACAATAGTAGCACGATCCGCATGATGAGCGCCAATGCCAGTCCGATCTGGCGCGCTTGCTTGCGATGCTCGGGTGCCAACTTGTTTGAAAGGATGGCAATGAAGACAAGATTGTCGATACCAAGCACGATTTCGAGCGTGATGAGGGTGAAAAGCGCGATCCAGGTGGCCGGATCGCTTGCTACAGCGATAATATCCATAGGCGACTTTGTGCCAAGCAAGCGCTCTTGTTGCAAGCAAGTCAGCCGCAGATCCGTGCAGAAATGTCACGCCCTCTGCTGGAAATCGTTCTGCGCTGATTCTATTCGCACTTGTGGGTAAATTCGGCTATGTCCGCTGATGCAGAGGAGGGTGCCGAGCGGATTTCGGTGTGATTCTCTGTCGCCTCGCGCGTTTCGTCCGCGTGATTGAGGCAAAGATATCTGGGCGAAGCGAAGGTAATTTGGGTTTTATGGGTTTCGATAGAGGTCGTCGCGGCCGGGGGCGCGACAAGAGGGACGGTTTCGGCGAAGAAGGCGGTTTTGATCCCTTCATGGGCGGTGGTGATCGTTCAGGCGGCGGAGATCGCTTTGGCGGCAGCAGCGGCGGCAGCAGCGGCGGCGACAGGTTCGGCGGCGGTGGTGGTGGCGGCTTTGGCGGCTCGCGTCCGGGCGGCGGTGGCGGCGGCTTCGGCGGCCCACGCGGCGGCAGCGGCGGAGGTGGTATGCCTGCTCAGGTCGTTGGCGAAGGCAAAGGCGTCGTCAAGTTTTTCAACAGCGGCAAGGGCTTCGGCTTCATCCAGCAGGATGGTGGCGGTGAGGACGTTTTCGTTCACATCAGCGCAGTCGAGCGTGCCGGCCTTGATGGTTTGGCCGAAGGTCAGCAACTGGCCTTCACCTTGGTCGATCGCGGCGGTAAGATTTCGGCCAGCGATCTTTCAGTTGTCGGCGATGTGATCGCAGTTGAGAAGCGCGAAGTCGCACCTCAGCGCGAGCTCACCGGCGAACGCACCAGCGGCACGGTAAAGTTTTTCAACGGCATGAAAGGCTTCGGCTTCATCACCCGTGATGACGGTCAGCCTGACGCGTTCGTGCACATCAGTGCGGTCAAGAACTCCGGCATGGATGATCTTGCGGAAGGCGATCGGCTTGAATTCGACATCGAAGTCGATCGACGAGGCAAGTATTCGGCGGTCAATCTGGCGCCGCGCCAGGACTGATCCCGAGCGATACCCAGTCGAATTCGCTGGGAACTCGCAAACACACAAACGCGTGGCAATGGCGGTCCGGTTCGGGCCGCCATTTGTCGTTTGCGCTTCATCAAGTTGGTTTTCTGAGAACTCAAAGGAACGTTTCGATGTCGATCACCCCCCTGATGCCCG
>CANGBE010000191.1 GCA_947451875.1 Sphingomonadaceae bacterium
CCTGCCTCGATGCCGATTGTCGCTTTGCCCAGAGGGGCAATATCTGCCGCATGATACCGCGTCACCGCGACCGGGCCGACCGGAGCAACGCAGCCGGTCAGGGCAACAATCAAAGCAAGCGTTGCAAGCAGGTGGAATTTCATGTGCACCTCATAATTGTCCCGCTGGCTTGCGGGAGGTAAATTCAGCGCAGCGCTGTGCGGGTTTCGCCCGATTTTCCGGGGAAGCCATCGAACAGCGCTTTGGCGAGCCGGGCCGAGATAGCGTTGTCATTCCACTTTTCGCTGCCCTCGCGGGTGATAATATCGGCGCGGCCTTCCCACAGCACTTTGCCGCTGGCCTTATCTTTGATCCGCGCTTCTAGCCGGGTGGAAATGAGCGCCTTGGCTGGCTTGCTCAGGTCGATATTGAGCGCCATTCCCATCATGCTGCCACGGTTGGAAACACCCACTTCCATTTCGCCCGACACCGGCTTGTGCGGCGCTTCTTCGGGCACGACAGTGGCGTGGGTTACCCGCAGTTCTGCGATCTGTCCGGCGGCGGCATCTGTGGTTGCGGTCTGATAGCCAAGCACCGCCAGCCGATCGAGAACGGCGGATTCATAGGTGTGCAGTTCGCGCTCCTCGGCGTTATCGCCAATCGGGGCACCGGCAACGGTGACGCTGCCCTTAGCGAGCTGCGAAACGTCAACATCCTCGGCAACGAAGCGACTGACTTCTACCTTGCCTTCGGTTGGTCCAGTCGCTCGGTTGCGATCCCATGACGAGCCATATGATCTGCCATAAGGGTCACCTCCCCAGCCGCCGCCCATACCGCCACCCCAGCCGCCGGGGCGGGCCAGAGCCGGGCCTGCGAGCAAAGCCGTCGTGAGCAGAAGGGCGGTGCACCGGACCAATCGCATCTCATTCTCCCGGAACTGGAAATTCGCTCCTCGTTTCGTGGTCTATGCCCCGGGCGATTGCCGCTACATGAACGGCGGAGAGCAGAAAGGTTGCAGTTGTAACCAAGTGGGCAAGCCTTTAGGCTTCGCAATCAGCGCGGGGGCAGCGCATCAAAAGGGGGGAATGGAATGGCCGAGGTATCTGGAAAGACGGCATCGGCTATTGCGGGAGCAGACCGCATCGTTCTGCTTGACGCGCTGCGCGGGCTGGCGCTGCTGGGCATTCTGCTTGCGAACGTCCCTGTGTTCTTTGGTTGGGATTCGCTCAGCCCAGAGCGCATGGCCGAGATCAGCGGGCCGAGTACACCCATCGATTACAGGCAGCTGATCAAGTTCCTTATCGACGGCAAGTTCTACAGGATCTTTTCGCTGCTGTTCGGAATAGGCTTTACCCTCCAGCTCGACCGGCTGGAAAAGCGGGGGGCAGCAGGGGCGGCGGTGTTCCGGCGGCGGATGCTCGTGCTGCTGGCGATTGGCCTGTGCCACCTTTGCTTCATCTGGTTCGGCGACATTCTCTCGCTCTATGCCGCGCTTGGACTGACCCTGCCGCTGTTCAGGCACTGGACGGAGCGCAAGGTGCTCATCACCGCCGTAATTCTGCTCGCCCTGCCGCTTGTGGCGGTACCGCTGATCGCGGGTTGGGGAATTGTTCTGGGCGCGCCGCTGAGCGAGATGGGCGCAAAAGTCTACGTCGCATTTGGCGGCATACCCGGCGCGAGCGATATCGAGAGCATGCAACGCACCGACTGGAGCGGCTTTGTCGCCTATCAGCTATCTGCGCTGCCCTATCGGTTGGTCTACCTGATCGACAGCTGGCGCATCCCCAAGGTGCTGGGGATCATGCTGCTTGGCATGGTCACCGGGCGACGGTTGATGGCCGGAACACTGCTTGGCGATCGCCGGCTGCTTTGGCGCGTCGTGCTTCTGGGTCTGGGCTTGGGCGTTCCCTGCAGTCTCGTTTATGCAAGTAGACTGGACGTGCATCAGGATCATTGGAGTGCGGTGATTGGCACCGCGCCGATGGGCCTTGCTTTTGCCGCCATGTTTGCTCTCGCTTGGCCGCGTGCCCATAAAATGCTTGAGGTTTTCGCCCCCGTCGGGCGCATGGCGCTGAGTAATTACCTCACCCATTCGCTCGTCGGATTGATGCTAATGGGACCATTCCTAAATCTCGTTGGACGGGTCGGGCCGATCGCCTTCACGCTTGCGGCGCTAGCGCTCTACTTCGCGCAGATTGTCCTCTCCCGCTGGTGGCTGGCGCATAACGAGCAGGGGCCGATGGAGAAGCTGTGGCGCTGGGGAACCTATGGCTCGGTAAAGACACGGTAATCGATTGCCGTTATAGGGCGCTGGCCATAGCGATAACGCCCGGGCAAGAGTGAGTGCTGTTGATGCCTAGAGTCCCAGTCCTTGTCACCGGCGGTGCCGGCTATATCGGCAGCCATGCCGTGCTAGCGCTAAAGGACGCCGGCTGGCCGGTGGCGGTGATCGACAATCTGGTTACCGGCTTCCGCTTTGCCGTTCCCGAAGGTGTGCCGTTCTATGAAGGCGATGTTGAGGATGCGATGCTGCTGGCGTAGATCTTTGCTGAACAAGGCACACAGGCCGTGATGCATTTTGCCGGATCGGTGGTCGTGCCGGAATCTGTCGAGAATCCGCTGAAGTACTATCACAACAACACCGCCAAAAGCCGTTCGTTGATCGAAGCCGTGGTCAAGGCAGGCGTGCCGCACATGATATTCAGCTCGACCGCTGCGACTTATGGCGAACCTGAAGTGTCGCCGGTGACCGAGGATTGCCCGCAGCTGCCGATTAATCCTTATGGCATGTCCAAGTTGATGACCGAGTATATGCTGAAGGACACGGCTGCGGCCCATCCGCTAAATTACTGTGTGCTGCGCTATTTTAACGTTGCCGGGGCTGATCCGCTGGCGCGATCCGGCCAATCGACCGCCGGGGCTACCCACCTGATCAAGGTGGCGGTGGAGGCGGCGCTGGGCAAGCGGGCGCAGGTCGGCGTGTTCGGCAGCGATTTCCCGACGCCCGACGGCACCGGCGTGCGTGACTATATCCATGTTGCCGATCTGGCCGCCGCCCATGTGCTGGCGCTGGAAACACTGATCGCCCAGCCTGATCGTTCTTTGACGATGAATTGCGGCTATGGCCGGGGCTTCTCGGTTCTCGAAGTGCTTAATGCGGTCGATCGCGTAACAGGCGGGCAGATCAAGCGGTCCATCGAGCCTCGTCGGGCCGGTGATCCAGCGGCGCTGGTTTCGGACAACAGTTTGATCAAGGCTACCTTGCCGTGGCAGCCGCAGTTCGCGGATATCGATACCATCGTCACCCATGTCCTCGCCTGGGAGCAGAAGCTGAGCGAGATTCGCGCGGTGATCTGATCCGGCTTGGCGTTTCGTCCACACTGTGCAAGCATCTGGCATTCTGATTTGCCGAATTGAGGTGTTGCCGTGTCCCATTTCCGTCTGTTTGTTGCCGCGCTGTCAGCGGCGAGTTTGCTTACACCTGTTGCCGCGATTGCCGATGCCAGCGATGCGCAGATCAGCGCGATCATTGATGAGGGGCTTAATCGCAGCGAAGCGATGACATCGGCGTCGCAGCTGATGGACGGGATCGGCCCGCGCCTGACCAATTCGGAAAACTTCCGCCGCGCGACCGACTGGGCGCAGGCTCGCTTTACCGCGATTGGGCTGCAGAACGTCCACC
>CANGBE010000192.1 GCA_947451875.1 Sphingomonadaceae bacterium
AAGCAAGGCCCAGAAGCTGCAATCGGTGACGATCCGCTGGCCATGGTCGAGGGTGAAACCCACGGCCTTGACGCCGATGCCGGTGAATACCTGAACCCGGAAGCCAGCGAGGAATAAAACCCTTCGCGGCCTTCTAAGGGCAAAGACAAATGGCCCCGCTGGAGCAATCCGGCGGGGCTTTTTGCTGCCCGGTTCAGTTCTTGATGATGGCCTCGCGCTGCGGGGTGGCAAAGCGGCGCACCACTTCGGCGCGGTCGCGCACTTGGGATCGCTTCTCGCTCATGTTGATCGCCGCCTCGCCGCCGACGATCCAGACCGGGCCATTGGCGATATTGTCCAGTCCTTCGGCCGCGACGGCGGCGCTTGGCATGGCTCTTTCGAGGTTGATCCCCAGCCGTTCCATCGCAGGCGTTGCGGTGAAATTGACCAATAGGTGCAGCACATCGACGCCTATTTGCTGCATCTCGGCCCACAGCGCTTCGGTAAACACGCGACTAAAGGCCTTTGCGGAAGTATAGGCAGCGAGCGAGGGAGCGCCGAGATAGCTGGAGCTTGAGCCGCACAGGATGATCCCGCCGCGCTCGCGCTGGGCCATCGCAGCGCCATAGTGGCGGGCAAATTCGCTCTGGTTCCAGGCGTTGATCATAATCACTGCGCGGGTGATCGCGGGATCGAGTTCCACGAAGTTGCCACGTACCGAATTGGCGCCGGCGTTGTAGATCAACAGGCCCACTTCCAGACCATCGGTCACGTTGCGGACTTGGCCGAGCGCGTCATCGGCGCTGAGATCGACAGTAGCCACGCGAACTTGTGCGCCAAGATCAACAAGCTCTGCCTGCAATTCCAGCAATGGCGCCTGTTTGCGGGCGATGAGGACAAGGTTGAAGCCACCGGTGGCTAATTTCCGCGCAAATTCTGCGCCAATCCCTTCAGAACCACCGATGATCAGTGCCCAAGGGCCGTATTTAGCAAGATCCATCGCCGCATCTCCCGAAATCTCGGTGACAGGATGGGCGCGGCGATGGGGGATGTAAAAGGGCCTGTTCGCTTCACCGCCGTGACGATGAGACAGACAGGCCCCCTAATTCCTGAACCTGACGACCTTATTTGGTCGTGAACTGTCCCGCTTCCGCCTGGAAGTTTTCCTTGGCGAATGTGCGGGCCAGCGTTGCCGTCCGGAAACATTCGGCCTGCAGATGCGCGCTCACCAGCGGGTAACCTTGTGAGTTATAGCGGGTTTCACGCACAGTCAGGCGAAAATGCCCGTCTGCATCCTTGTTGATCAGAAAGGGGTGGCTGGTTTCGCGGGACATTCCGATCAAGCCGCTTCGAGATTGACTGCAGATGTCTTACCGCGGTTGTCAGTCTCTACTTCGTACTTGACGCGCTGATCCTTGAGCAGGGTCGACATGCCCGAACGCTCTACAGCGCTGATGTGCACGAAGTTGTCTGGCGCGCCGCCATCCGGAGCGATAAAGCCATAACCCTTGTCAGAATTGAAAAATTTAACTGTGCCGATAGGCATGTTCGTATCCTTTCACGAACTTGAATTTCCCGAAGGCCGAGTGCCGACAGGGCAAGGTAGCGAGAAAGGGAACAAGAGAGCCGGAGCCTAAAAATTCCGTCGCAGGCGACGTTAGCTAGCGGCCCTTAGGCTCAATGGGGTGTAATAGCAATGAACATACCGGACATTGCCCCGCGCGCCATGCTTCACTAGAGCAAGCTCATGGCCGACAAACTCAAGATAACCCTTGCCCAGCTCAACCAGTCGGTGGGCGACCTTGCTGGCAATGCCGCTGCAATGATCGCCGCGCGCCGTCGCGCAGGTGAGCAGGGAGCAGACCTGATCGTCTTTCCCGAGCTGTCACTGATCGGTTATCCGCCAGAGGATCTCGTGCTCAAGCCCGCGCTGATCGAGCGAGCGGCTGCCGAGCTTGAGCAACTGGCGATTGCCACCAAGGTGCCCGGTCCTGCCATGCTGGTCGGTTCGGTATTCGTCGTCGATGGCGCACTGCATAACGGTGTAGCCCTGCTCGATCAGGGCAAGGTGGCGGAGATCCGCTTGAAGCACGAACTGCCGAACTATGGCACATTCGATGAGATCCGCCTGTTCCAGCCCGGCCCGCTACCCGAACCGATCGTGTTCAAGGGTGTGATGATCGGCCTGCCGATCTGTGAGGATATCTGGCATCCCGACGTCTGCCGCCACCTCGCCGATTTCGGTGCGGAGTTGCTCATCTCGGTCAACGGCAGCCCTTATGAGATCGATAAGGATACCCTGCGTATCGATGGCGTTGCCAAGCGCCGCGCAGTGAGCACCGGCCTGCCGCTGGCCTATCTCAACCGGGTCGGCGGTCAGGACGAACTGGTGTTCGACGGCGCGAGCTTCGTGGTCAACGGCGACGGCTCCCTCGCTGTGCAGATGAAGGACTGGGAAGAGCAAGAGGTCACCACCCACTGGACCCGCACCGCCACCGGCTGGCGTTGTGACCGTGGGATGATCGAGCCGCTGTCTGACCATCCTGAAGACATCTACTGTGCCATGGTGCTCGCCCTGCGCGACTATGCGGATCGCAACCGCTTCCCTGGCGTGGTGCTCGGCCTTTCAGGCGGCATTGATTCGGCGATATGCGCTGCTATCGCCGCCGATGCGCTGGGGCCAGATCGGGTGTGGACGGTGATGCTGCCCAGCCGGTTTACCAGTCAGGAAAGCCTCGACGATGCGACCGAGTGTGCCAAGCTGATCGGCTGCCGCTATGATACCATCCCGATCCAGCCAGCGGTCGCGGGCTTTGACGAGATGCTGGCGGGCAGCTTTGCCGATGTCGATGTCGATATCACCGAGGAGAACCTGCAATCGCGTATTCGCGGCGTCACGCTCATGGCGCTGTCTAACAAGTTCGGCCCGATGCTGCTGACCACCGGCAACAAGAGCGAGATGAGCGTTGGCTATGCCACGATCTATGGTGACATGGCGGGCGGCTACAACCCGCTGAAAGACGCCTACAAGATGACTGTCTTTGCCATCAGCAAGTGGCGCAATAAGCACAAGCCGAAGATCGGGCTTGGCCCCGACGGCCCGGTCATCCCGGAAAGCATCATCACCAAGCCGCCCAGCGCCGAGCTGCGTCCCGATCAGAAGGATTCGGATTCGCTGCCCGAATATCCGGTGCTCGACGGCATCCTGCTCGGGCTTGTCGAGCACGAGAAGAGCGTCCGCCAACTGGTGACCGAAGGCTTTGACCGCGACACCGTAATCCGCATCGAGCGCCTGCTACATCTCGCCGAATACAAACGGCGGCAGGCACCACCGGGCGTGAAGCTGGGTAGCCGCAACTTTGGCCGGGATCGCCGCTATCCGATCACCCATGCGTTTCGATCGGCCTGAAAATCCATGACCATCACCACCCGCTTCGCGCCAAGTCCTACGGGCAACCTCCACGTCGGCAATGTCCGCACGGCACTGCATAACTGGCTGCTCGCCCGCCGGGTTGGTGGCCGCTTCCTGCTGCGTATCGACGACACCGACAAGGAGCGCAGCCGCGAGGAATATGTTGAGGCTATCCGCACTGATCTGGCCTGGCTGGGGCTGGTGCCCGATGGCGAGGAGCGGCAGTCGGCGCGGTTTGATCTGTATGAGCGGGAGTTCGC
>CANGBE010000193.1 GCA_947451875.1 Sphingomonadaceae bacterium
ACGCCAATCGCACCAATTCTGAGCACTTCTGTCGATATTGATGCCAATCACGATCCGGACAATGTGCTTTACCTTGATCTTTCGAACGGCGGGCGCATTGCCATTCGCCTTATGCCAACCTGGGCTCCTGGTCACGTCGAACGGATCAAAACCCTGACAAAACAGGGCTTCTACAACGGCATCATTTTTCACCGCGTGATTGAAGGGTTCATGGCGCAGACCGGCGATCCTACGGGAACAGGGCAGGGCGGCTCAGCGCTTCCCGATCTGAAGGCCGAATTCAACATGGTGCCACACATGCGCGGCTCGGTTTCGATGGCACGGACCAATGAACCCGACAGCGCTAACAGCCAATTTTTCATCGTGTTCTACCCGCGCTTTGCCCTCGATCACAAATATACCAATTTCGGCCGCGTGATCGGCGGAATGGATGTTGCCGATGCCATCGAACGCGGCGAGCCGCCCGAGAAGCCGACAAAGATCCTGCAGGCATCATTGGGCAGCGAGCATAAGCCGCAAATGATGCCTCCGCCGCCGGCGCCGCCAGCTCCGGAACCTGCACCGATCAATGTCAACGATCTGAAGCCGCTGGTTACTCCGCCTGCGCCAGTGAAGGCACCGGCAAAGGCTCCAGTCAAGGCTGCTCGGAAGTCGCGTTGATCCTGATCTTGCGTTAGGCGCGCCCGATGCGCGTTGGTCTCTTCGATTTCGAGCTCCCGCCAGAGCGCATCGCGCTGCGTCCGGCGCGCCCGCGCGATGCGGCGCGGATGTTGCTTATTGATGGAGCACAGCCTTTCGCCGATCTCAGGGTAAGCAATCTGCCAGCGCGGCTGCGCAAGGGGGATGTGTTGGTGTTCAACGACACCCGCGTGATCCCTGCGCAGCTTGAAGGCACGCGAGGCGAGGCGAGGATCGGTGTGACCTTGCACAAGCGGATCGATCTGCGCCGCTGGCAGGCCTTCGTCCGCAACGGAAAGAGGCTGCGGACAGGCGATACCATCAACTTTCAAGCCGATGTTTGCGCTCATGCCGAAGCGCTTCACTCTGATGGCAGCTGGACGCTGAACTTCGCAGGGGAAGAACCACTGGAAGTGCTGCTGGAACGCGCCGGGCGAATGCCGCTCCCGCCCTATATCGCCAGCAAGCGGCCAACAGACGAGCAGGATCGCGAAGACTATCAGACTCTATTCGCGCGCGAAGATGGGGCCGTTGCGGCACCCACCGCAGCGCTGCATTTCACGCCCGATCTGATTGCCGCACTCGATGCAGCGGAAATTCAGCGGGAGACGCTAACCCTCCACGTCGGCGCGGGCACCTTCCTGCCGGTAAAGGCAGACGATACCACGGATCACCAGATGCACGCCGAATGGGGACGCATCGATGATGCAACGTCCGCGCGTCTGAATGCCGCGAGAAGAGCAGGCGGCCGCATCATCGCTGTCGGCACAACATGCCTGCGCTTGCTAGAAAGCGCTTGCGGTGATGACGGTGTGATCAAGCCATTCGCTGGCGATACTGCGATATTCATCACCCCTGGTTATCGCTTCAAGGCGATCGACGGCCTGATGACAAATTTCCATTTGCCAAAGTCGACACTGTTCATGCTGGTTTCCGCGTTGATGGGACTGGAGCGGATGCAGGCGGTTTATGCCCATGCAATCGGCAATGGATACCGCTTTTACTCCTATGGTGATTCCTCGCTGTTGCTGCCACAGGTCGGGGCATGACCCGCTTCGCCTTCACTATCCGCGCCACCGACGGTAAGGCCCGCACCGGAACCATAGCCATGCGTCGCGGCGAAATTCGCACGCCAGCTTTCATGCCCGTTGGCACAGCGGCGACGGTAAAGGGGATGAAGCCCGAATCTGTGTGCGCAACCGGCGCCGATATCATTCTGGGCAATACCTACCACCTTATGCTGCGCCCGGGCGCAGAGCGGGTTGCGCGTTTGGGCGGTCTGCACCAGTTTATGAACTGGAATCGCCCGATCTTGACCGACTCCGGCGGCTACCAGGTGATGAGCCTGTCTGATCTTCGCAAGATTACCGAAGAAGGCGTGACCTTCGCCAGCCACCTCGATGGTTCGCGCCATATGCTCAGTCCCGAACGGTCAATGGAGATCCAGCGCCTGCTCGGATCCGACATCGTCATGGCCTTCGACGAATGCCCCCGTGCCGATCAGCCGCGCGATGTTATTGCCAAATCAATGGCGATGTCGATGCGCTGGGCCAAGCGTTCGCGCGATGCCTTCGATGCGGGAGGGGTACACGCGGCAAATTCGGCTCTTTTCGGCATTCAGCAGGGCGCGCTCGACAAAGATCTGCGCCGGGAAAGCGCCGATGCGCTGACCCAGATCGGCTTTGACGGCTATGCGATCGGCGGCCTCGCCGTGGGCGAGGGGCAAGAGGCAATGTTCGCCACGCTCGATTTCGCGCCGGATATGCTACCCGCCGATCGCCCGCGCTATCTGATGGGTGTTGGCAAGCCCGACGATCTTGTCGGCGCGGTGGAGCGCGGGGTCGACATGTTTGATTGCGTGTTACCGACGCGATCAGGCCGCAATGGGCAGGCCTTCACCTGGAACGGCCCGCTCAACCTGCGCAATGCCAAGCATGCCGAAGATCCCGCGGCGCTCGATGAGCGCTGCCACTGCCCGGTCTGCACAACCTATGGCCGCGCCTATCTTCACCATCTGATTAAATCCGGAGAGATGCTGGGGGCCATGCTGCTGACGGAGCACAACCTGAGTTTTTATCAGGCGCTGATGCAGGGTATGCGCAATGCGATTGCCGCGGGCAGCTTTGCCCAATTCGCTGCGGATTTCAGGCGCGACTATTGCAAGAGCTAGATCCGGTCCTGCACTTCCAGCTTCGCTTCGCGATAAAGCACAAACCGGCCGTTTCTCGGATCAACAAACCCGGCACCAATCACACAGGCTTGACGCTGGGCTGCGCTGAGATCCGGATACCATTTGCCCGCCCGCTGCGGCGTGACGCATCTGTACATTTCCATGCGGCCATTCTCCCAAAAGGCGCGCACCGCCCCCCGGAGCAGGGGCAGAAATAGCGTAGGCTGGGTTAAACGACGGCCAACAAGCATGGCGCACAAACAAAAAAGGCGGGGCACTGCGCCCCGCCTTAATTCGTTGTAACGATTCGCTAACCGAAGATCAGCGCGAGTAAAACTCAACGACCAGATTCGGTTCCATCTTCACCGGATAAGGCACTTCGTCCAGCGTCGGAACGCGAACGTAGGTGATCTTGTCGTTACCATCGGGAGCGACATAGTCAGGGATTTCGCGCTCAGCGAGGCCCTGCGCTTCGATGATCAGCGCCATTTCCTTGGCCTTGGTGCCCAGGCTGACAACGTCACCGGGACGAACGCGGCGGCTGGCGATGTTGCAACGCACGCCGTTGACCAAAATGTGGCCGTGGCTGACGATCTGGCGCGCAGCGAAGATGGTCGGCGCAAACTTGGCGCGATAGCAAACCATGTCGAGGCGCTGTTCCAGCAGACCGATAAGGTTCTGGCTGGTATCGCCCTTCATCGACGACGCTTCCTGATAGGTGCGCTTGAACTGCTTTTCGGTGACGTCGCCGTAGTAGCC
>CANGBE010000194.1 GCA_947451875.1 Sphingomonadaceae bacterium
AGTAGGACCAGTTCTCCACCTGATTGATCATCAGGTTCTCGTTTGGAATCAGGAACTCGGTCTTGTCGCGGGTAATCACCGATACCGCGCGCAGGCCGATGCGTTTGACTTGGCCAACTGTGCTGGTTGAGCCGACCGTTATAGCAATGACATCGCCCGGCTTGATCGAACGATCCATCAGCAGGATGATCCCGGCGAGCAGGTTGCCGAAGGTCTTCTGCAAGCCAAAGCCGATGGCGAGGCCGAATGCGCCGGAGAACACGGTGAGTGCTGTCAGGCTGATGCCCAGAATGTCCATGCCGAACAGGAAGCAGACGATCCAGACGGCAATCGCCATCAGCTTTTCGCCCAGTAATTGCTCGGTGGCATCTAGCCGGGTAAGCTTGCGGAATACATGCCGCACCGCGGCGCTAGCAAAGCGCGCGACGACCATCATTCCGGCGACAACAAAGATAACCACCATTGCCCGCCACAGCGAAATGCGCGTGGCCCCATAGGTGAAGCCTAGCTCGTCCAGCCGGGCGATGATCTCAGCCAGCCGCGCGATCATCGGGCGCCCCATGTGCCAAGCGCCTGTTCGAGATCGGCTATCAGGTCTCCGGCATCCTCAAGCCCAATCGACAGGCGAATGCCCGGCCGGAGGTCAGGTTGGCTCGTCGTTCGGATCTTTCCGGGATCGGCAGGCGTCACCAGACTTTCAAAACCTCCCCATGAGTAGCCGATGCCAAACAGGGTCAGCGCATCGATGAACCGGTCTCGTGCCGCCGCATCTTCGCCGGCGAAAGTGAAGCCGATCAGGCCGCAGCCACCGGCGAAATCACGCTTCCACAGATCATGGCCGGGCGATCCCGGGAGCATTGGGCAGTAAACGTGCCCAACCTCGTTGCGCGACTGAAGCCATGTCGCCACCGCGAGTGCCGATTCGGTTGCCCGTTCCAGCCTCAATGCCATGGTCCTTAGGCCCCGCAAGGCCAGCGCGGCATCATCGGGGGAGACGACCTGACCCATGACCAGTGCGTTTTGGCGCAGCTTTTCGTACCACTCTGGCCCGGCGCTGGCTGATCCCATCATCAGATCGGAATGGCCGCCTACGTGCTTGGTCAGGCTCATCACGCTGATGTCCGCGCCTTTGGCGAGCGCGGCATAGCCCAGTGGCCCGGCCCAGGTGTTGTCGAGGATCGAGACAATCCCCCGCTCCCGCGCAGCGCTGCAGTGGGCAGGGGTGTCGTGCACTTCCATCGTCAGGCTGCCGGGTGATTCAAGCAGCACGGCGCGGGTCTTGTCGCAGGCATTGGCGGCAATCGCCTCGATGTCGGCCGGATCGATCCAGCGGGTTTCCACGCCCAGTGGCTTCAACAAACCCCGCGCCAGATTGCGCGACGGCTCATAGGCGTGGTCGGTCATCAGCAGTACGTCGCCGGGGCGCAGCACGGTTAACAAGGCACCAGCGATCGCGGCAACGCCGGAAGGATAGAGCATCGTCCCCGCAGCGCCCGGTTCTAGCTCAGTCAGCGCTGCAGCCAGTGCCCACTGTGTCGGCGAGCCGCGGCGGCCATAATAGAAATGCCCATCTGCATTGTGCTTCGGGCCTTCCTTTAGCGCTTTAGTATCGGGATAGAGATGCGTCGAAGCGCGCCAGACTGGTGGGCTGACTACGGCGGAAGGATGGCCTTCAACCCCGGTCCATTCAGGCTTACGGCCAACATGGGTTACGCGCGTGGCGGTTTTGCGGTCTTCGAAATCTTGGGCCATAAGTTTGGCTTACCGGTTGAAACAGCCGCTCGCAAGCATGGCTCAGTTTCGTGGCGAAATCCGCGAAAGAGCCGATATAGGCTCAGCACCGGCCCGCTCACCCGCCCGATCCGAAACGCAGTTCCAGACCGGAATCTTAGGCGTGTTGGGTCTGGCCAACTTCTTTTGGCAGCTCTGCATCGCTGCCCCACTCTGTCCAGCTGCCATCATAGAGCGCGGTGTCTTCCTTGCCGATCAGGTGCATTGCGAACAGCAGGCAGCAGGCGGTAACGCCACTGCCGCAACTCGTCGTTACCGGGCGGGAAAGGTCGACCCCTGCCGCCTCGAACGCAGCGCGAAGGCCGGGGGCGCCCTTCCACGTACCATCGGCATTGAATAGCTGCCCCACAGGGACATTCAACGCGCCCGGTATATGGCCGCTGGCGAGGCCCGGCCTGATTTCTTGCTCTGTGCCGGAAAAGCGGGCCAAGCTTCGGGCATCAACCAATTGTTCGCAGCGGCTTGTTACATTGGCGAGCACATCGATCTTGGTGCGGAGCTGGGTATTGTCTGCCCAAGTGGTGAAGTGGCGGCAGCGCAGCGTTTCCACGCCGCTTGCCAACGGACGCCCTTGGGCTTTCCACGCCGCAAGTCCGCCGTCCAGAATTGCCACGTTCTGCGCCCCGAACATCCGGAGCATGAACCAGGCACGCGAAGACGAGCGGATCGCGCTGTCATCATAAAGAACGATGCGGCTACCATCGCCTAGCCCCAGCGTGCGCATGCGGCTGGCGAACAACTCGGCTGGGGGCAGGGTGTTTTCAACATCTGCGTTTGGATCAACCAGTGATTCAAGGTCCATGAACACTGCGCCTGGAACGTGCGCCGCAGCATATTCGGCGCGCGCATCGCGGCCGGTTTCGGCTAAGTGTTTGCTGGCATCGACGATTCTGAGATCGCTCGCCGCCATTTCGTTGGCGAGCCATTCAGCCGTCACTAAGCTGTCCATACCCGCGCGACCTCCTCTTCGCTGCGAATGAAGGCAGGTCTAGTCGCGCTCGGGTTGTCCGTCGAGTGGGGCTGTGAACTCTGACTGTATTGCTTGCTTTGTGTTGCAGTGCAGCAACGGTTTGGTGTCCGAGCTGACGGGCTTTAGGCTGCTGCCAGTTCAATCTGGCGGCGGGAAACGCTGTTCCAGATTCTCGGCCCCATATCTATGCGCAACGGAAGTAAGCCGCCCGATGCCGCAACTGAGGTTTCGCCAAGGGCAAATGCTGTAATGACGCTTGTATCGCTGGTTTCGGCACGAAACCGGACGAGAGGGATGAAAAGCAACGATTCGCCGCTTTTGATTGGCGTTATCTCGGGCAGGGGCAGGCGAAGTTCGCCATTAACAACAGTAGCTTCGCCGGGGGCCAACGAGGCAATTTCGTGCAGTAGCTCGAGAGGCTGGCCATCAGTGGCCAGTTGCACTTCGGCTGGCAGCGAGGCGTGGGCTGAAATCATAGAGCCAGCGACAGCGATCAGCCCGGTGGCCCGTGAACCCTTGTTGGTCACCGTTAGCCGGTAGGACAGGGTTGTGCTGGTCAGCGTCGCACTCATGCGAACCGGATCGAGCGACAGAGCCAGCACTTCGCGACCGAACGATGGACGAACTGGTGATTCGATTGGCGCAAGTTCTGGCGCAGACGCGGCCGGTACGTGGCTTGCCGAGGGAATGGGTTGAGGCTCGGCAGTCTTTGCGAATTCGGCCTCTGGTTCAGATGCGGCTTTGGCAGGCTTCTCATCGGCAGCGAGCCAATCCGTCTCGTTCCAATCGTCTTCCGCAATCCTTGCTGGACGGCCATGGAGCCACCAAGCGCCGAG